>CAZXWM010000115.1:2709-4382 GCA_964644215.1 uncultured Phormidium sp. | reverse complement strand
GAAGTTCCCCCGGCTGAACTTCCCTTAGAAGTCTTACCCTACCTCTATCCAAGTCGTTACTGTGAGTCCGATCGCCTGCTGCGATTTGCTCAAACCGAATTTGGGGAGTTGGTTCCCGATTATTCTCGGGTAACTGCTATCTGTAACTGGATTTATGAGAATGTCACTTATCTCTCAGGAAGCACCGATACTCAAACATCAGCCTTCGGTACGGCCACCGAACGGGTGGGAGTCTGTCGCGATTTTGCCCATTTAGGCATCGCCTTCTGTCGCGCCCTGAATATCCCCGCTCGCTTTGTAACAGGATATGCTTACGGGTTGCAGCCCCCCGATTTTCATGCCTATTTTGAGGCCTATTTGGGTCATGCTTGGTATTTGTTTGATCCAACTCGTTTGGTTCCCCGGACGGGGCTAATTCGTATTGGCACCGGCCGAGATGCGGCGGATGTTTCCTTTGCTACCCTCTTCGGCCCAGTGATGATGGAGGAGATGAAGTTGTGGGTTGACTGTATCAGTCCTGGGGAAGAGCCGCAAGCGACGGATGAGGCGATCGCCTTTGTGGAATTGCCTTAGAGGGGATTAGAACGACTGGGGCCGCGATCGCCAAGCCACCCCAGCCAAGGTCATGAGTCCCAACAGCAGCGAGGGTTCTGGGACCTGGGTACGGTCGGGGTTGGACTTCTTAGCCGGGGGCTGATAATCATAGCTGAGAGTATTTTCGACAAACCAACTAAGGTTCTTTAAAACCGATTCATCATTGATGATGGGATAGCGGATATAACCAATATGACCTTGATTGATGGTTCCAAACAAGCCGCCTACGCGATCGCCGGGATTGCCGAGAAAATCATTGAGATTATCGAAACTGACGCGGCCACTGAAGGTCTGAGTTTCGGCTTGGTTGAACTCGTCAACCGTAAAAACACCACCGAGGTCATCTCTGAGACTCTCAAACCCCTGAACCCCATTCAGGTCAAAGTCCCAGCTTACCGTACAATCATGGGAGCCTCCTTGGGACTGACATCCACTCACCGGCGACCAGAGCGAGTCAAAGCGAATCTCATAGGTGAAGACGACTCGTTCGAGAGATCCCAAACGAGTATCGAAGGCCTCGAACATATCCCCCGAGGGCAGAGTCTCAACGGTCTGATGAATTGTCGCAGCTTCGGCCACTGGAGGGTTTTGGAGACCAGACAGGAGAACCAGCCCTAGAGTCCCTAGAGCCAGGTGATTTGTCTTGAATTGCATTAGATTTACCCAGAATCGATTAAATAGCGCCGGGACTTAGCGTCCGACATTGAGAATCATACCCTCTCGTGCTAACACAGCATTGGCAAAGTTGTCACGGACTTCCAACTGCAATTTATCCAAGAAGTCATCAGTATGGCCCGGTTCATGGTGAAAAATGACCAAGGTTTTCACGCCAGCGGCCTTGGCTACCTTAACCCCTTCTTGCCAGGTTGAATGTCCCCAGCCCACCTTGGGGGATTTGGGATTATGGTACTCATCATCGGTGTACATGGCATCATAAATCATCACATCAGCCCCTTCGGCTAAGGCCATGACGTTTTCATCGAGGCGGTCTGGGAAATGTTCAGTGTCTGTACAGTAAAACACCGAGTGACCCTGCCAGTTGACCCGATAGCCCATGGCGGTGTTGGGATGGTTGAGGG
>CAZXWM010000115.1:1393-2699 GCA_964644215.1 uncultured Phormidium sp. | reverse complement strand
GTTTCAATGTGAATATCATCGAGGGCGAAGGGTTCGCCGCAGATGAGGTCAGAAAACTTCATGTCCGCTCGCAGGCCCCCGAGGGGAACCGGAGAATTGGGATGTAAGACCCGTTCCATGAAGTGTTTTTCTAGGGATTCACCATTTTGGGGAACAGCACCGTGGATGCGTAAACAATGACCTTCGACAAAAGCGGGAGTAAAGAAGGGAAACCCTTGGATATGGTCCCAATGGTAATGGGTGAAGAACATATAGGTCTCCGGAGGTAGCTGCCGCATCATGTCTTTGCTTAGGGACTGAAGGCCTGTTCCTCCATCAAAGATAATGCGCCGGCCCCCAACTTCCATTTCGATGCAGGAGGTATTGCCACCATAACGGACGGTGGTGTGACCGGGGGTCGGAATGCTTCCGCGAACGCCCCAGAACTTCACGAGAAATTCAGAAGAGGTGGCTGGTTCCATAGACGTTTCGGGAGACGTTTCGGGGATAAGGGAACGGGAGTGACGCGGCCGAGATAGAGTCCCGACTAGGCTCTGGCGATGTTAGGAGATGGTAGCCCCACCGCTGGCAGGGTTCGGCATTGAGCTTGCTGGCGCAGCAGATGGTCACAGAGGACGAGGGCCACCATGGCTTCAACCATGGGAACGGCCCGAGGAAGCACACAGGGGTCATGGCGTCCCTTGGCGGCAAGCACGGTGTTTTGACCATCACGGGTAACGGTCTGTTGTTCTTTCCGAATTGTAGCAGTGGGTTTAAAGGCAATGCGAATGGAGATGTGTTCTCCGTTACTAATGCCACCTTGGATGCCTCCGGAGCGATTGGTGCGGGTGCGGATGTTGCCGTCACTGTCGGCGTAGAATTCATCATTATGTTCACGGCCACTGAGTAAGGTTCCGGCAAAGCCGGAGCCAATTTCAAAGCCTTTGGTGGCGGGGAGGGACATCACTGCTTTGGCAAGGTCGGCTTCGAGTTTGTCAAAGACGGGTTCTCCGAGGCCTTTGGGGACGCAACGGGCGACACATTCGACGACTCCTCCGAGGGAGTCTCCTTCGTTGCGGGCGGTTTCGATCGCGGCGATGGCTCGTTCAACGAAGTCAGCATCGGGCGATCGCACCATGTTTTGTTCGACATCCTCTAGGGTGACGGTATCTGGGTTGACCTGAGCTTCGAGGTCTCGTACCCGTTTAACATAGCCGACAATTTCGACCCCTGCCACTTGTTTTAAAATCTTTTTGGCGATCGCCCCGGCGGCGACGCGGCCGATGGTTTCTCGGGCTGAGCAGCGTCCACCGCCTTGCCAGTTGCG
>CAZXWM010000115.1:0-1383 GCA_964644215.1 uncultured Phormidium sp. | reverse complement strand
TGCGGAGGCCATATTTAGCGTCGTAGCTGGCATCGGCATGGGAGGGACGGTATTTGACGGCCATTTCGTCGTAATCCTGCGATCGCGCGTCTTTGTTGCGAACCAGAATTGAGATGGGGGTTCCTAGGGTTTTGCCTTCAAAGACACCTGAGAGAATTTCGCAGCAGTCGCTTTCGCGGCGGGGGGTGGTGATTTTACTCTGTCCCGGACGACGGCGATCGAGTTCAAATTGGATCTCTTGGGGGGAAATTTCAAGTTGAGGTGGACAGCCGTCGATGATGACGCCAACGCCCCCACCATGAGATTCGCCAAAGGTTGTCACCCGAAACAGATGTCCGAAACTGTTACCCACGATCTGGTGCTTTTGCTTGCAAGAGAACCTTTGTATCTTAACATTCCCCATCCAGTTTGGCGTTAGCGTTGCCGGGATGAGGGACCGGAGATAGGGGGAATCCCTGCCATATCCAGAATCTCGGGGATTAGATGTTCGGTGCGAATGGCCATCAAATGTACGCCCTGACAGAGCTGTTGGGCTTGTTTGATTTGTTCGGCGGCGATGATCATGCCTTCTCGTAGGGGATCGGCGGCTTCGTCGAGGCGATCGATGGTGTCGTCGGAGATATGCACGCCGGGGACGTATTTGTTGATGAATTTAGCGTTTTTGGCGGATTTGAGCAGGAAGATGCCGGCCAGAATCGGTTTGTCGTACCTGGCGGCAATTTGAGTCATGAATTTGTCGAGGCGGTCAAAGTCGGAGATGAGTTGACTTTGGAAGAATTGCGCCCCGGCGGCAATTTTGCGCTCGAAGCGACGCTGTAAGCCGGACCAACTGGCCAGTTGTGGATCGACGGCTGCCCCGCCAAAGAGGTCGAGTTTGCCGTCGCTGAGGGGGCGATCGTTAAAGTCAAGACCCTGATTCATTTTTTGTAGGGTTTGCAGGAGACGCACGGATTCGAGGTCAAAGACGCTTTTGGCTTTTTCGTGGTCCCCGGCTTTGACGGGATCACCGGTGAGGGCCAGGACGTTGCGAATCCCTAGGGCGTAGGCTCCCATGAGGTCGGCTTGTAGGGCGATGCGGTTGCGATCGCGACAGGCCACCTGAAACACCGGTTCGATGCCATATTGCACCAGGAGAGCTGAGGCGGCTAGGGAAGACATCCGCAACACCGCTCGGGACCCGTCGGTGATGTTCACGGCATGAACTCGCCGTTTAAGACAGGTTGCCATTTTCAGCATATGGGTCGGGTCTCCTCCTTTTGGGGGAGCCACTTCGGCGGTGATGAGAAATTCTCCGGCGTGAATAGCGGTACGAAGACGGGACATAGGGGAGAAGGCAAGAGGCAAGAGGCAAGAGGCGTAGGGGCGTACCTTTATGGTCGCCCT
>CAZXWM010000114.1:10266-10890 GCA_964644215.1 uncultured Phormidium sp. | reverse complement strand
GTCGAAATCGGCTGACGATATTTCTTGGAGTATGTTAATTATCCTCTGTTTGGGGATTCTCTTGTGGCTGGTGTATGGAACGTCAGTTCACGATTTACCCGTCATTTGCGCCAATATTCTGACATTAATTCTTTCATCGACCATTTTGGGCTTAAAGGTTCACTATCGCTTGCGGCGGGCTTCGATTGATTAGACCCTGGATTTGTGAGTTGTTCTAAATCGCCGATTTTAAATCACCCGTTTTAAATTCCCCCTTTTAAATCCATGCTAACCCATGGATTTTTGGTTAAGCCAGCCATGTTCTTTTTCCTCTCAAAGCTGCTTCCGGCCCTAGTCTATCCCTTGGGGTTGGCCTGTTTTTTGATGTTACTGGCGTTAGTTCTCATCTGGAAACGTCCCGCCTGGGCTAGTGTTGCGATTCTGGTGGGGTTTGTGGCCTTGATGGCGGGAGGAAATGGTTGGGTGGCCTCGAGTTTAGTGCGATCGCTCGAACGGCAACAGCTTCCGCTGGGGGAACTCCCCCAGGCTGAGGCGATCGTGGTGTTAGGGGGGGCAACGCGATCGCCAACTCCGCCCCGGCCTTGGGTTGAGGTGAATGAAGCCGGCGATCGGCCCATTTACGCG
>CAZXWM010000114.1:7036-10256 GCA_964644215.1 uncultured Phormidium sp. | reverse complement strand
TTCTGAAGCCGAGGATATGGCGCAACTGCTACAGGCCTGGGGAGTCCCAGAATCGGCGCTGTTGCTGGATCATACCTCTCTCAATACCCGTCAGAATGCAGAACATGTCAAAGTCATTTTAGAGGGCCAGGGGATTGAGGAGATTTTGCTGGTGACGTCGGCCATTCATATGCCGCGATCGCTGCGAGTGTTTGAGAAACTAGGCATTGAGGCGATTCCGGCCCCAACAGATTTCCTGATTGTCGATGATCCCAGAGGGGAAGGGGGTTCGAGTTGGCAGGAGATTGTCCTGAACCTCATCCCCGACGCTCACCGCCTAGGGTTGACGACTCGTAGTCTCAAGGAATATCTAGGCTTGTGGGTGTATCAGCTACGAGGCTGGGCCTAATCCATCCATGACTCCTGGGGAATTGGGCAAAAATCCTTTAGGATGGAGGACATCTCCTGGGCATTTCGTTGGCGATCGCATCCCCTCCCCCCACCAGGAGTTTGTTCTTCTCTCAACAAATCGTCATGTCTGATGGAATCAACCGCATCGTCTTCATTCCACCACCAGCGCTTGATGAACGGATTGAGCGTCATCATGTGACGCGGGAGTTCCACCGGGAAGTCCATTATCGACAAGATTTTCAGTCCCATTGTCAGTGGTATCGAGAAACCGCAGCACGCCACCGTCAAGAGTTAGAAAAGATGCGAGGCGATATCAATCTTTTCGGTTGGTTTTCCCGGCGGCGTGGTTCTTAAACCTCGACTAAGTTTATCTCAATTTTGTACCTCCGTAATTTGCAATTGTGCGCCTCCACCGGAACCTTCTCCAAAGGTTCCCACCCAAATGTCATATTGTCCAGATCGGGCCGGTTCAAACATGACCGTTGGACTCACAGAGCCATCAAAGTCATCGTTGCAATACCAACCGCCATCAGGACCATTGATGAGTAGGGTTGTGTCACCGCCTCCGACCACATTGAAGCTGAGGAAGCTAAAGTCACCGGCTTGGTAATTGACCCGGACATCAGGATTTGAGGCATTGATAAAGCCAACACAATCATTCCCTAAATCTAAGTTGGAGGCGTTCGTCGTTCCCCCAGGCATGAGGTCAACTGGGTAGGGATCTGGGGTAAAGCCAACGCTTAAATTGAAGGTTCCATAGAGAGGATCTGCACCGATGTTTTGACCCATTGCCGCCGGAGCCTGAAGCGCAAGAACCGTCAGCCCTAAGCTCAATGTCCCCCAGCCCAAACTGGATTTTAGCCAAGGTTTTGAAGCCAGAACAAATAAGGGATTTGCAGAATTTTTCATGGCAATTTAGTCAAGGTTTAGTTAGAGTGTCTTGAAAATACAAAATACTGGTTTTAGATCAGGTTTTACATGGTATCATAGCCTAGATTTTAATCGATTTGTCAATACATGGCTAATTTTGTTTGCATTTCTTAATTTATCGCCCTCGCCACAAAAGGGCTGCAAACCTCTGTTCAATAACTAGCAGAGTCTAATATCTTTACCTGAGCATCAACTTGTTGCAGAACTTGAGTTAAGGCGGGTAGAACCTCTAAATGCTTCTGCGAAAGACTGGGATAGCGTTGACAGGTTTTATGAATTTCGCCGAGTTTATTTTGCAGGGTTTGGGCCGTAATCAACGCTTCTTGGCTCAAATCAATCAGTTTTTGTTGCTGATAGAACTTCAAGGCTGCGCCGCGTAACACTTGTAATGTGGCTTCTTCTCCCTCCTCACCCCGCATCACCCGTAACCGTAATAAAACTGGGTTGGTTTCATAGGAGCGTTCTAACTCCACTTCTTTTTGCTGACGCACCGGTAGCAAGGGAAGGCCCATAAAGCGTTTTAACTCATTAATCCCCCCCTGAAATACGGTCACAGATAGAGCCTTTAAGACTGATTTAGGAACGCCATCTTGACTCCAAAGAATAGTTCCCGATTCAGCTTCTCGGGCAAAATGTAAGCGTCCAATTCCCCCCATTAAAACTCGCGCCAACAATTCTTGAATCATCTGGGGTGGCGACAGGAGAGCTAATGCAGCGACGGGACAGGTTAAATGTCGGGGGGTTAGGTTGAGGGAGGGCCAGTCTGGCGGTGGTTGGAAGGCGGTGGGTTCACCGGCGTTGCTATCTTGGCCCAATTCAGTTGGGGTCGCCTGGTTGGTGTGATTAAGATAAGCCGTCAATAAGTCCTGATGGTCTTGATTGGCGATACTTTGAGGAACCAGGGAACAGTTGAGATAGCCTAATAGGGTTCGTAGGTATTCTAACGCTGCTGTGTCATCGGGATTGACCATTCCTAGGTAAATGCGGCTTCCTTCCATAGACAGCGGAATCACCTGGTGGTATAAGCAAACCTCAAAGGGCAAAATCTTATCGATGGAGTGAAAAATCCAATCGGAGTTCATGGTGAGGGTTTTCAGCATAAATGGACGAGTTTGAGAGGAACTCAAACCTAACTACGATGCAACCCTGATGAATTCATGACAATCGAGACTTGACCGCCAATGGGAAATTAAGTAGATGCGTTCTGCTGTTGGCTCATTGAGGGCCGGGGAACTCTAAAGTTGAGGCGCGAGTAGTTTTATCTTAGTGGAAATTACAGAGATGCGATCGCCGCTCACTCCGTAGAATTACGGATTTGTTGGGCGGCGAGATAGAGTTTACCCCATTCACTGGTGATCTGGCTGCGTTTGAGGTTGAAATGTTGGGCGATCGCCTCGGGAGATTCTCCGGCCTTGAAGCGATCGAGGATTTCTTGCTGTCGAGAATCAAGGCTGCGGTAATACTCCTCCCACTGGCTAAGCGTGAGTCCGAGTTGATGGTCTTGTAACGAGGTTTTGAGCCAACTGGCTACCAGTTCCGGGGAATGTTTGAGGCTAAAGACACGAATCGCGTGATAGCCAACCTTTTCTCGTAAGCGGTAGAGCTGTTTAATGGGGAGATCAAGATCATCGGCGATCGCCTCTTGACTGTACCCTTGTAGATAGAGTCCCAACCATTGGGCCGCTAGAGGACTCACCTGTTCTTCGAGATATTGAGCAAATTCGCGGGCGACAATTTCCCGGAGAGTTTGCTGTTCCTCCCAGGCGCGATCGCGGTCATAGTGATCTAAGGTTTGAGTATCGAGGAGATTAACCCGCTCTTGATCATGATTGGGAGAAATTTCGACCGACACCAGACGGACCAGTTCCTGAGAGGGAACTTGAGTCAATCCCCCACGCTG
>CAZXWM010000114.1:0-7026 GCA_964644215.1 uncultured Phormidium sp. | reverse complement strand
ACGTCGTAGATAGTTGACAAAGCGATACACCAACAGCGGTTGATTGCGAATCGGACGCAAACAGTATTCCTCTAAGCTGGCGAGAACAAGGGCGTTTTGCAGATGGCGATCGCCGCCACAGCGAGTAATGCGACGCATCTCCCCTTGTAGATAGCGATCGCTGTTGAGCATCTCTTGTAGAACCTCCTGCACCACATCCACCACCGTACGACGGCGATCGCGGCTGAGGGAAACCCAAGTGCGGATTTTATGACGCAGCAGCACCAAACTCCCCAGACGACGAATTAAATGGCCATAGGCTGACTCGGGTGACACTCCCAGATAGCGTTGACAGAGGATGTTATAGCAAAACTCCATCGACTGTTCCAGGACTTGCTGATGAGAGGCCTCTAAACGGTCAAAGTCCTGGTTTGGTTCTCCCAATAGCCAGCACAAAATCGCCTCCCGTGTTTCCCGAGAGCGTTGGGGATGGTCTGCATTTAGTCGCGATCGCCATTGTTCGACGACCCTTTCCCATGTCCTCATGAACCGTGTAAGAAGGTGCTAGGACTTGTATTAGGCAACTCAACCCGATTCAGTTTACCCTGGCGTTGTTTGGGCAAACAACGCCGCAAAATCGCGAGTGGCCAGACCCTCAGGATTAGAAATCACGTCAAAGGCCGTATTACGAGCCGTCGGTTCCCGCAGAGCTTGAACCACTAATTCAGCCACATCAGCGCGAGGAATGGACGGTTTAACCCCCTCTGGGGGGTGGTTCAACAACGTATCGTTATCGCCAACCAATAACTCGCGATCGCCCCCCGCTTCATCCAACAGTCCCCCGGCCCGGATAATCGTATAGGTCAATCCCGAATCCATCAGATACTGTTCAGCCTTGCGTTTCCAAATCAAAATCTTGCCATTCCCGATGCGATTGAGAAAGTGGTTCTCATCGGTTCCACCCATCGAACCCACCACAATCACCTGTTGCACGCCAACGGCTTTGGCGATGTCGATCTGATTGACTTGGCCCTGATAATCCACAATTTCCGGTTCAGACCCCGGTGCAAACCCCATCTGCGGTCGTTGTCCCGGTTCCGACGGCGGCGCGATGACCTGGGGAACTGCACTGGTGAGAATCACCAAGCCTTGACAGCCATCCATAGCGGTTTTGAGACTCTGGCGATCGCCGATATCGCCAAACACCAGTCCGTCTGTTGACCCGAATCGCTGTTGAGCCTTCTCGGGTGAACGAGCCAAGCCGACAGCCACAAACTCCTGAGACTGTTGCAATTTCTCAAATACGAGTGATCCTGTTCGTCCGGTTGCACCGGTCACTAAAATCCGTTTCATGGTCAAACTATCTCCTTAATTCCCAACAACTAATTCCCAACAACTTGTCTAAGTCCTACAGCCAGGGGCGACTGGCTTGTTCTAAGCGCGTCCAATCCTCTGGGGAGAGCATCCAGCCCAAGGCCCCAGCATTTTGTTGAGCTTGTTGGCCATTTTTGGCTCCGGGGATGGGAATTACGCCTCCTTGGGCGATTAGCCAATTGAGAGCCACCTGGGCCGGGGTTTTCTCATACCGTTGTCCTAACTCTCGCAACATCCCCAATAGGGGTTCAATGCGTTGTAATCCTTTCGCACTGAATTTCGGGTCCATTTTACGCCCGCCGCCGGGGTTGCTGGCGTTTGAGGTATATTTGCCGGTGAGCAAGCCTTGAGCTAGGGGACTATAGGCCAACAGAACCACCCCTAAGTCTTTGGCGGTATCGAGAATCCCTTTGGTTTCGATCGCCCGCGACAATAGGGAATAACGGACTTGATTGACGGCCAGGGGAACTCCCCGACGGGCCAGAATTTGTTGGGCTTGCGTCATCTCGTCGGCGGAATAGTTGCTGACTCCAATCGCTTGAATCCGTCCTCGTTCGACTTCATCAGCCAGGGCGTTGAGGAGGGTTTCTTGGGACATGAAACAGGTGAAGGGCCAATGGACTTGATAGAGGGGAATGCAATCGAGTTGTAGGCGCTCTAAGCTGGCGCTGACAGCATCATAGACGGAAGATTTGAAGATGCGCCAGGGGACGGGTCCGTATTTGGTGGCGATTTGTACGGGAGTGTCGCACTGTTGGCTAAATTTTCCCAGGAGTCGTTCCGATTCCCCTTGTCCATAGACTTCAGCGGTATCGAAGAAGCTGACTCCTGCGGCGATCGCGGCCTCGAAGGCTTCTCGGACTTGGGCTTCTCCGTACTCGCTACCATATTGCCAGAAGAAGCGATCGCCCCAGGCCCAGGCCCCAATACCCAGGGGCCGCACTTGGAGGCCGCGATCGCCTAAGCTCACTGTCTCATTCATTGGTTCTAGCATCTGTGTTAATTCCTTATTTGGGGGATTGGAGTTAGGGTTAATTGGTGTTTTCTGACCGTGTTTTCTAATCTGTTCTAGCGTTGTTCTTTGCGGACGAGTTGACTGAAGGCGGCTAAGGTTTGGGAGTAGCGATCGCCGGCAACAGTTAACAGATCATTATGTCCGGCACCTTCGACCCAAAACGACTGTTTAGGGTCATTCGCTGCCTCATAGAGATGTTCCCCATGCCAGAAGGGGATAATCTCATCTTCGGTTCCATGAATAACCAACACAGGACTGTAAACATCCGCCATTTTACTGAGATTATCAAATTTATCAAAGGGAAATAATCGCGCTCGTGTCACCACCCGAAAAGTACTGACAAAACCACTTTCAACTGCTAAAGCCGCAACCGCTTCTCGGGAGGCTAAATCCACCGAAGGACCACTCCCGACGGAACGTCCATAGACGAGGATATGACTCGGGGAGATATTTAAAGTTTCGGTGAGATAACGGTAAGCGGCGTTAATATCCCGATAGCTATTGTATTCCGAAGGACTCCCCTGACTGGTTCCATAGCCTTGATAATCGTAGGCGAACACCCCAAAACCAAAGCTTTGTAACTCCGCCAATCGTGGCAAAATCATTCCCAAATCCTCGGCGTTCCCATGACTGTAGAGAATTGTATAGTCTGCATTCACTTGGGGGAGGTGAACCGCTGAAATTTGAATCTTGTCATCAACCGGTAATTTGATAATTGCTTCGCTGTCACTATAGCTGGCTGGAGGCGGCAGAAAAATAGACCGCTCGCTGCCGAAGTAGGCATAGAGACAAATACAAAAGTAGATAAACAGAACAGAAGCAATCATGCGTTTGAGCGAAAATTCACCGATGAGATAACGTCGCATTTATTTTGGGACTTAATCATGTCCTTGAATAACATTTTTAACGCGAGTGAGTGCTTCTAGGTTGATGAAACCCCGATAATACCCGCTTCGATTCGACATCCCTAAATAAACGGTGTGATTAGGTTTAGGAAGCCGAGAAAAACGGGGAGAGATATTGATATAAACTGAGGCACTTTTGACCCCCAAAGAAAACTGACAACTTTCTGGATAGGATTCTGTCACCAAACAATCGGCATGACCGCTACTATATTGGTTGATCCAACGCATTCCATCGTCGAGACTATCAACTTGCTTGAAGGCAATGGTTTTGGTGAGATAGGCTTGTCGCCACTCGTCGGGTTGAGCCAGTTCTAAATCGGGAAATTCCTGGACGAGCGTTTCATCGCCACGAATTTGAAAGCCTTTATCCCGCAGTCCATTCCAGAGACTCAGCAATGATGAGGGTTTTTGTTCGGGGTGAATGAGGACTTTTTCGATCGCATTGACTGGATCAGGGTCACTTTTATGACTGTCGCCAATAATGGAGCGAACTAAGTCCAGACTACCGCTAGGAGACCAATAGAGGTAACAGTTGCCGATCGCAGAACGCAGTACGGGAACTGTCGCTTTTTCCACAATCGGTTGCACTAAACTCTCCCGTCCATGGGGAATAATCAGGCTCAGATAACGGTCTTGACTCACCAATTCACGAATGGAGGTTCCGGTGTCCGAGGGCAGGAGTTCTAGGCAGTGATCGGGGAGGTTACTGTCGGCTAGGGCCTCTTGCAAGACATTGACAATCGCGATATTGGAGTGACTCGCTTCGGTACTGCCTTTTAAGACGAGGCTATTCCCGGTTTTCAGGCACATCCCCGCCGCGATCGCCCCCAGTTCTGGGAAGGCTTCATAGATGAGGGCGATGGCCCCGAGGGGCATCAGTTGACAGTAGGTTTGAGCTTGTTCCACCTGGAAGGGAGCGTTAATTACCCGCCGAATCGGGTCTGGAAGCTCGCTTAAACAGCGCAGAATACTGATGGCCCCTTGGACTCGTTCCGGGGTCAATTTGAGCCAATCCAGGAGCAGTTCCGGGACGGCCATATCACGACTGGCTTCTAAATCCAGGGTATTGGCTTCGAGGATATCACTGGCGCGATCGCTCAGGGCCTCGGCCATTAACCGCAGAGCCTGCGATCGCTCGCTACTGAGAGCCTGTGACAACTCCAGGGAAGCCTGATGAGCGCGACGGACTGCCGCTAAAGGATTCTCGCTTGTCTCAATCTCAAATGAGTCGTTCGCCATGACGCTAACGTCGGTATGCCAACCAAACTAATACTGCGGGCAACACTGCTAAGAGTACCACTAAAATAATCCAAGGCAGGGTATTGGCCCCAACAGATAGCCGTAAGGCGATGGGCAACCAGACGATGGCTAAGACTAACACCACCCCCACCGCTAGGGGAAAGTAGATGTCTTTGACCCCGGTTCTAGCTCGCTTCCAGTGAGTTCCCGTCCAACGCCACACCTGTTTGTAGGGATAGTGGGTCGAGAGTTGTTCAATTGAAAGTCCCTTGTCATCGACGACAAAAATTTGCTGACAGCGATCGCATCCCAAGGCCTCCGTCAAGGTGATCGGCTTCAAATGGCCGGGACGGCGACAGGGACAAGGGTACTCGCGATCGAGTTCGATTTTCTCTCCTTTGGGGGGATACACGAATTTAAAAACCCTCAACCAGTTTTGTTTACAGGGTTGGTGCTGAGTCGAGATCAGCCTAAAACCCAGCGGATTTGGCAAAACTCACATGGGTCAATGACCTGACAAGTTGACCCCACTATCGCCTAAATTCTAACAAAAACCGATCTCAATGGATGATTGCAACTCATAATCAAACTCATAATCGATGGTCAAATGGTTCTATCTCCATGGCCTAGCCTCCAGTCCCCAATCTCGGAAAGCGCAACTGATCGGCGATCGCCTCGGGGAACAAGGACAAGTCCTCCATCGGCCCAATCTCAATCTCGGCGGCTTTTCCCAGCTTACGGTTAGCCGCCAAATTTGCCAGGTTTCAGCGCTGATTTCCTCAGCTTCTAAGGTTGTTCTCATTGGCTCTAGTTTAGGGGGCTTAACGGCGGCGTGGGTTGCCCAGGATTGCGTCAATGTCGAGCGACTCCTACTACTTGCCCCCGCCTTTGGCTTTCCCGATTGTTGGCTGACTCCTGCACAATTGCAGCATTGGCAAGACTCGGGCCATCGCTCAATCTATCACTATGGCGAAGGGCGATCGCTCCCCCTGCACTATGGATTCGTCGAAGACGCACGCCGCTACGGGTCCCAAGGTCTCACCCGTCCCCTTCCCACCACCATCATCCACGGACTCCATGACGAGATCATCCCTATCCAGTCCAGCCGTGACTACGCCCAAACCCGTCCCTGGGTCAACCTCATCGAAGTCGACGACGATCACGCCCTAACCCACCTCGATCGCCACCTCTGGCACTCCCTCGTGAACCCATAACAACAACAAGCCCCCCTGTTGCCTGTTGCCTGTTGCCTGTTCCCTTTTTCCCCTCAACCATTCAACAACGCCTCAACAAACTCATAACTAGAGAAGGGGCGCAAATCTTCAATCCCTTCCCCAGCACCAATAAAGCGGATTGGTAAACCTAACTGTTTCACCACGGCCAGAGCCACACCGCCTTTAGCAGTTCCATCGAGTTTTGTCAAGACCACGCCACTCAATTGAGCCGCTTCTGCGAAGACTTCCGCCTGACGTAAGCCATTTTGTCCCAACGTAGCATCGAGGACTAAGAGAGACTCAATTCGACAATCAGGGGCTTTTTTATCGATAATGCGGCGAATTTTGCTCAATTCGTCCATTAAGTTTTTCTTGTTTTGCAGCCGGCCCGCTGTGTCAATCAGCAGCAATTCGGTATGTCGTGCGATCGCCGCTGTAATCGCGTCAAAGACGACGGCCGCTGGATCGGTGTTTTTGCCAGGGTTGGCGATGACGTCGGTGTTACTACGTTGTCCCCAGATTTTGACTTGCTCGACGGCGGCGGCCCGGAAGGTATCCGCTGCTGCAATCAGACAGCGATAGTCGGATTTTTGGGCTAGATGAGCTAGTTTACCGATGGTGGTGGTTTTCCCGGCGCCATTCACCCCCGTCATCAGCCAAATGTTGAATTGGTCTTTATCGGGAATGAAGTCTGGCTCATAGCCATTTTGGTAGGGTTGGTCGAGTAAGTCCCGTAGGATTTGCTTGAGATAGGCGATCGCCTCGTCGGGGGGAAGGCTCTCGGCTCGTAATTTCTCCTGTAGGGTTTCGATGACGAAATCTGTCGCCTCAATGCCAACGTCGGCTTGTAGTAATAAGGCTTCGATTTCAAAAACCGCATCTTTGTTTAACGGTCCCTGACCAACGATCGCCTTTAATTGGTTAATCAGTCCTAGACGGGTTTTCCCTAACCCCTGACGCAGTTTTTTGAGCCAGGTGATCTCTTCGACGGAGATATCTTCAGGCCTACGTCCCTGAGCGGCGAGAACTTCTGCGGACCAAACAAAGTTTTCGTCGAAGTTGATGGCGGATTCAGGTTCGGCTTCGGCTTCGGCTTCGGCTTCTACGGGGGTTTCGATCGCCTCGGCTTTTAACCGTTCGAGTCGTTCTTGACGCTCCTCGCTCGCTTTCATCCAGGCGGGAACCGTCTCAGCTTCAGGTTCTGGCTCAGCTTCGGGTTCCGGCTCCGGCTCCGGTTCCGGCTCTGGTTCAGGTTCGGGTTCGGGTTCGACGGGAGTTTCTGCAACCGGCTCTGGCTCGG
>CAZXWM010000113.1:10481-10897 GCA_964644215.1 uncultured Phormidium sp. | reverse complement strand
TCTTGCCTCTTGCCAGAAGAGGGCGACCATAAAGGTACGCCCCTACCCTCTTGCCTCTTGCCTCTTGCCTCTTGCCTTCTTCTTGCCTCTTGCCTCTTCCCTATTCCCTATTCCCCAAAGATTGCAACGAAGCCTGAATACCATTGCGTTGCAGTTCGTCTAACACCGCCTCAGCGCGATCGCGGTGGCGAAAGGCGGCCGACTGGGTAATCCGTCCATCGCGGCGGCGTAGGGTGAGGGCATCGGGCATTAACAGTTGTACCAGTTCTCGATCGCTGTTACTGCGGGGAAGGACGGTAATGCGGAATTGTAGGCGCGTCGGTGGGACATTGACACTGGCATAACTCGGCGGTGGTGGGGGGGCGCCAGGATGATTGGAGAGGACCGTGGTAGGCGGTAACGGCAAATGACCGCGA
>CAZXWM010000113.1:0-10471 GCA_964644215.1 uncultured Phormidium sp. | reverse complement strand
GCGATCGCCGATGGGGACATTACCATCAGGAACCGGCAGCGGGGATAACTCGCCTCGAAGCGAAATCGGTGCGCGATTAGACTGAGGCAGCCGGTAAGCTAGGGAAGGTTTGTCAAAGGACACCGAGGGCGATCGCTGTTGCAGCGAGAAGGCGCTGGCATTGCCCCAGGAGAGAACCTCAACTCCCTCTGTAGAGTCCGTTTCAGGAGCAGTTGGGGGAGAAGATCGCGATCGCCCCCGATTAGAATTAGAACCCGTCGCCAGACGACCGATATTGCCACCGCGATTATTAACAAAGCGATTATTTTGAGAAGGTGCCTCAGCCGTCGGGGCGATCGCCACCCCTTGATTGCCATTGCCCTCAAAGGTACTATTAACAATCCAGAGACGGCCCGACTCTAACCAAATCCCATGGCCCTGGGGATTACTCACCGTAACCCCATTTAAGCCCGAACCATCAGCCGCCGCGATCGCCGTATGTTGCGGGCCATAAGCACTGTCCAACCTCGCCCCACCGGAAATAATCACCCCCTGGCCCTGCTCTCTGGGATTACCATAGAGCGTCACTCCAGATGGCAGCCGTAGCGGGAAAATTTCACCGTTAGCGCGGTTGTAGGTTCCCGGACTGAGAAAAATCACCGTATTAGCTTGAGCGCGACGCAGAGCATAAGTTAACGTCCGCAACGGTTGCGCCTCAGTCCCGCCACCGGGCTGATCTCGTCCCTGAGTGGGATTGACAAAGACTAACGTAGCCTGAGACGATCGCCCCGACGACCCTGGAGACGATGCAACTTGACTGAGTAACCTCGGTCCCGATTGGGCGATCGCCGGCTCAATAGTGATACCATTCGCCAGTGTGAGAGTGAGCGCCCCCAACGCGCCCCATTGGACAAGTGATAACCCCATATACGCAAATCCTAGGTGCAAGACAACGCAACACGCAAACAACAGACAACGGGTTGATCTCCTCAACCACCACCTATCTCAACCAAAAACACCGCCGATGAACCCTCGGGAAACCCACGAACCTACTGTCATTGAGGGAACGATGTCTATCGAAGGACAAGCCCACCCCGACACCAGTCTAACCCCGCCCTCCGTCTGCCGCATCCTCGATGCGAACCTCGATCGCGCTCGTGAAGGCATACGCATCGTCGAAGAATGGTGTCGTTTCGGATTAAACAACGCTGAGTTAACCGATACCTGTAAGCAGATGCGCCAGGAACTCGGCCGCTGGCATAGTGCCAAACTCAGATCGGCCCGGAATACCCCTGATGACCCTGGCGTTGACCTAACGCATCCTCGCGAAGAACGGCGAGAGAGCGTTGAACAGGTCTTACAAGCCAACCTCTGTCGCGTCGAAGAAGCCTTACGGGTCTTAGAAGAATACGGCAAGCTCTACCACGTCGATATGGGCAATGCTTGTAAACAGATGCGATATCAAGTTTATACCCTAGAAAGTCACTTTTTGGCCTACCAGCGGCAGCAAACCTTAAAACAATCCTCTCTCTATCTGGTGACATCTCCGAGCGATCGCCTATTTGAGATTGTCGAGGCGGCTCTGCAAGGGGGACTCAGCTTAGTACAATATCGCGATAAGGATGCCGACGATGTGACGCGCCTCAACACGGCCCAAAAACTCAAGCATCTCTGTCATGACTATGGGGCCTTATTTATCCTCAACGATCGCGTCGATTTAGCCTTAGCCATTGAAGCCGATGGGGTTCATTTAGGACAACAAGATGTCCCCATCTCCTTTGCGCGTCAACTGTTGGGTTCCCAACGGATTATCGGTCGTTCAACGACCAATCCCGAAGAAATGCGCCGCGCCTTAGCCGAAGGAGCCGATTATGTGGGGGTTGGCCCCGTCTATTCCACGCCTACGAAAGAGGGGAAAGCCGCCGCTGGTTTGGAATATGTCCGCTATGCGGCGGAGCGTTGTCCGATTCCTTGGTTTGCGATTGGGGGGATTGATATGACCCGACTCCCGCAAGTGTTTGAAGCAGGAGGGACGCGGGTGGCTGTGGTCCGGGCCTTGATGGAAGCCGAACAACCCACCCTTGTCACCCAGTATTTCCTCTCGCAGTTGACTTGGGTGAATCGGATGCGTGGCCGTGATGAGCAAGGATAGCCAGGGAAGTGCATCGGTTGTTGGACTATTCTCGACTGTTTGCTGCGTCTCAGGCTGAGCTGTTATCGGCCTTTGAGGAGCAACTTGAGCAAAAACTATGGCAATTAGATCATCATCCCCAATCGCCGGTGGTGTTCTTAGCTGAGAGTAATGCGATCGCCTTTTTGGCCGGGGTCTTGGCCACTCAGGTACGGGGAGTTCCCCTCGTTCTCGGGAATCCCCGATGGCGTCACCGAGAATGGCAACAGGTACAGGGTTTATTGACCTGTAATCTGGTCTGGGGCCAGGTTCCCCTAAACATCAGTTCTATAAACATCAGTTCTAACGCCAAGACTCAGCCCCCGGCCGGGACAATTATGATTCCCACTGGGGGAACCTCAGGGAGGATTCGCTTTACGGTTCACACCTGGGAGCGGTTGACGGCTTCGGCGTTGGGGTTTCGCGACCATATCCAGGCGCAAGAGATTAACTGTTACTGTACCTTGCCGTTGTTTCATGTCAGTGGCTTGATGCAGGTGGTGCGATCGCTCGTGACCCGAGGCCAGCTCGTGTTTGGCTCTTACAAGGCGTTACAGGCTGGAGGATTGCCCGCTTTTGAGCCGGAACGGTTTTGGATTTCCTTGGTTCCGACTCAGTTACAGCGACTCCTGCAACAGCCAACGCTGATTCCCTGGTTGCAACGGTTTGAGGGAATTTTGCTCGGTGGTGGGCCAGCTTGGCCGGGATTACTGGAGATGGGGCGATCGCAGTGTCTGCCGTTGGCCTTAACCTATGGCATGACGGAGACGGCCTCTCAGGTAGCGACACTCCAACCTCGGGAGTTCCTAGAGGGCAACAGTAGCAGTGGTCGAGTTCTCCCCCACAGTGAAATTATCATCGCTGATGCCTCTGGCCGCCCCGTTAAGCCTGGAGAAATCGGCAAACTAACAATTCGGGCTAAATCCTTGATGCGCGGCTATTATGGTGAATTTGCCTGGGATGAACCGAGTCTCGGAGAACTTGTCAGTGATGATTATGGCTATTTTGATGAGGCGGGTTATCTGCATATTCTGGGCCGGGGAAGCCAGATGATTATTAGCGGCGGGGAGAAGGTGTTTCCCGATGAAGTCGAAGCGGTGTTACGAGAGAGTTCGGGGATTGAGGATGTTTGTGTGTTAGGAATGGCGGATGAGGACTGGGGTGAGGTGGTGGTGGCCCTGTATGTTCCGGCCGGGACCAAGTCTTCTGAGGAGATTATCATGGAGGGGCGATCGCGTCTAGCGCAGCAGTTAGCCCCCTATAAACATCCAAAACATTGGCTGGCTATAGAGCGGATTCCTCGCAACAGTCGCGGTAAAGTTGAGGTAGAGGTGGTGCAAGGTCTGATTTCAACGTTTCGAGCCAGCAAAGAGAGCGCCAAATACAGCGATGATGAGTAATGTTAGGTAGCCAAATACGGCTAGCCAGTCTAAGACAAACGTAGTATCCATGGTTGCGAGGATGAGAAAAACGCTAAACACTTGATAATTCACAATTAATAAATTCAAAATTGGAGTGGTCGGGAATATCTCTTGAAGTTTTCAGTTTAGCGAAAACTGCGACAAACATCAATTGATACCAATTTTTAAACGTCAGACCACAGATAGCTGATTAAGACACCGAGTTTCTCAAAGAAACCCGGTGTCTGGCATTCGACCTACATCACCCGAATTTAATAACTTTAACAGAGGCTAAAAATCATGTGTCCTCATCAATTAATATCATTTTTAGATAACCTTTCTAGACATCCGACACTAGGACAGGGCGACCACAAGGGTTCGCCCCTACAATCATCTGTTGTACGATTTGTTAAAATGGTATGACATCAAACACAATCCCCACAATTGCCCTGCCAATCCTGATAGTAACACTCCCGCAACTCCCAAGCTACGCCCAAGTTGTCCCAGACCAAACCTTAGCCAACCCCTCCCAACTCACCAACCAAGACAACCAGATTCAAATCGATGGCGGAACCCAAGCAGGAGGCAATCTATTTCACAGTTTCCAGGACTTTTCCATTCCCCCAGATCGTCAAGTTCACTTTAACAATGCCGAGAGCATTCAACGAATTATTACTCGCGTCACCGGGGCCAATCCTTCCCGCCTTGATGGACATCTCAGTGCTAATGGTCGGGCGGACTTTCTGTTAATCAATCCCCATGGCATCGAATTTGGGCCAACCGCACGACTGTCTCTGGGGGGACTGTTTCTGGCTACAACCGCTGAACAAATCCAATTTGCCGATGGAACCGTTTGGGGTCATTCGGCCTCTGAAAATCCCGCGTTGTTGACCGTCTCGGCCCCAGTGGGGGTACAGTTTGGCCAGACACCTGGGGCGATTGTCAATCGCTCAGTAGCCGTTGATGACATGGGAACACCGGTGGGATTGGCAGCGTTGCGACTCTCATTTCTGGGGGGAGAGGTGCTGTTTGAGGGAGGCCAGGCGCGATCGCCCCTCTCGGTAGAATTAGCCAGTTTTGGCCCTGGGAGTTTTGCTGAACTCGATCGCCCCGAACCCGTCAGTCAGGTTAATTCCCAGGACTTGGGGACTATTGAACTGACGCAACAGGCGGGAATCGCTGGTGGGGCCATCCGGCTGCTGGGCGATCGCCTACTGATGCGTGACGGGGCGCAACTCCTCTCCACGGATACCCCAATCGGTCCCGGCGCGATCGCCATCGAGATGCAAAACAGCGTCCACCTGCAAGGGGGGGCGCAAATTCTGGCTCAGAATCGTCCCAACATCGAGATTCAAACGGGACACTTTCGCCTTGAGGATACCTCCCGCATCCTGGTTAACCAGGTCAGCGACGGCGGCCAGGGGGGCGATATTCGTATCAACGCCACCGAGGCGATCGCCCTCAGTGGCGTCGGCTTTGAGCCATTTAACCGCTTCCTGGCCGCGATCGCCGCCGGCCGCTTAGAACCCGACGGTGACACCATTGGCGGCATCTTCTCCGTCACCACCGCTGGCCAAAGCGGCGATGTCGCCCTCATCACTCCCGGAGACGTCCGGGCTGAGAATGGCAGTATCGTCTTTATGCCGGTCTTTGGAACCGCTCAGGGAGGACAGCTTAGCTTTGACGTTGGCGGAGTCCTCGACGTCACGGAATCCGCCTTAGTCAATGCAACCACTGTCGATAGTCAAAGTCTTGGCGGCGATATCACCGTCTCGGCCCAATCCTTGCGTCTAGCCAATGGGGGCGGGTTGGCAAATTTAACCCTAGGGGATGGCCCCGCCGGAGATATTACAATTCAAACCCGAGAGCGGGTTGAGGTGATTGAATCTCGGCCCGATGCCTTTGTTCCGACAGGGATTTTCAATAACTCCCTCTTTGGAACTGGGCCGGCTGGAGATATCACCATTACCACTCGCCATCTCAGCAATCGTCGTGGCGGCTTGATTACCTCCAACACCGGCGGAACCATCGGCACTCAATTAGTCACCCAAGGAGGGCCTGGGGGCAATATCAGCATCACCGCCACGGACTTAATTGAAATTATCGGGGTATCGTCTGATGGCCGGCTCACCAGTGGCCCCGGAACAACCACTTTTGGCGACTTTCCCTCGGGAAATCTAACTCTGAATACCCGCCGTTTAGTGATGGGTGATGGGGCCATTGTCTCAACGGCGACAGTCGGCGCGGGAGATGCGGGAACGCTGACGGTCAATGCTAGTGAAATCGAGGTGTTTGGCCGATCGCCCGTCACAGGATTACCAACAATTTTAGTGTCCTCCTCGGGACGGGAAGATTTGCCGTTAACGGCTAGTGGCGAGGGTGGGGATTTACGCATTATCAGCGATCGCCTCGTGGTGCGAGATGGGGCGGTTTTAGATGTTCGCAGTTTTGGCCAGGGTTCTGCGGGCCTATTGGAGATTACGGCTGATGCAATTTTCCTTGATGGAGGCGGTAGCTTGAATGCTGCTACGGTGGCGGGACTTGGGGGGAATATTGAGGTGCGATCGCAAACCCTACAACTACGCAATGGCAGCAGTATTAGTACCAACGCCGGGAGTCGTGATGGCGGCAATATCCGCCTCGATACGGCTACCCTGGTGGCTTTAGACAACAGTGATATCACCGCGAACGCCTTAGACGGACGGGGAGGCCGCGTCAGCATCACCGCTGAGGGAATTTTCGGCACTGAGTTTCGCCAAGTCCAAACCGCTGCCAGTGATATTACGGCAACGTCAGCCTTGGGGGCTGAATTTAGCGGAGTGGTGGACATCAACACCCCCGATGTTGATAGTGCGGCGGGCCTAGTTGAACTTGAGACGGATACCACTGATCCGAGTGAGCAAATTGTCCGCGATTGTGCTGGCCAGGATAATCGTTTTAGCCTGACGGGACGAGGGGGACTTCCCGAAAATCCTCATCTCGGCTTGAGAACTAGCCTTGGTTGGCTAGATAGTCGCGATTGGCGATCGCTCCCTGAAAACGCGAACCAAGATACGAACCCAGACTCTCGACAGGATGTCTCTGAATCTGAGACGGCATCTTTGATTGAAGCAACCACTTGGATGATAACGGCGAATGGCCAAGTGTCTCTTGTTAGACAAACACCGAACTCTCCTCTATTTTCGACAAACCAATGCCGTTAAGTGACCTTTTGCAAGGCGGATAAGATAGCATCACATCACATTTAAGCGTCAATGACGTCGATAAATTAAAATTCCCGACATATCTTGAATTTTATCGTAATTCCTGTTCAGTTGAGTCTCCAGAATCTGTTGAGCAGCAGCACTCTCAGGACGGGAGAGATAATCGACCTCTTGATGTTTGACAATAAACTCGGGAACGAGGGCAAAAATGTTCTGCATTTCCTGTTCTGGTGAGCTGACACCTTCATAAATGGCATCTAATAAATACTGTTTTGAGATATTCGAGGGATGCGTCGTAGCTTTGGTTAAGGGTTGAGCGTCAATGAGCCAATAGACAAGATGCTGATTGAGTAGATAAACGGGCTGATTTCCGACGTTCTGACTGTTTAAATAATCGGCGATCGCATAAGGAGAGCCATGTCGAAGAGGCTGGCTCGCCAAAAATCGCTCTGCCACAACTCCATATTCAGTTAAAATTGGCTGGAGAGAAAGGAGCGCCAACCATACGCTAATTGTTATTCATAAAGCTCGCAGCCGTTAGGGTTGAATACGCCTATAAATAAAGCGATCGCCGATTTGAGTGGTTTTTTCATAGTGATTGGCAAGCTGCTGATTCAAGAAATCTTTTGCATTCTGCATCTTTCCCGACAAGAAATAAGAAACAAACCTTTGTTTGACAACAAACTTTGGTTCAGCAGCAAAGACTTTAGCTAGTTCTGACTCTGGAGAACTTCCAGGACCATTGACAATCTCTAAAATATAGTCTCGTGATAAATTAGATGGATGGGTTGTCATGGCCGTCAGCGGTTGAGAATCAATCAACCAATAGACGAGATGATCAGTCATCATATAAATCGGTTCATTTTCAGCTTGATTGTCCCGAAAATACGCCGCAATGTCATAGGATGGTCCCGTTTGCAGGGGACTCCCAGCCACAAGACGACCTCCCACAACTCGATATTCCGTTATAATCGGCATTAGGGAACTTAGGAGTGCTAATAGAACAACAACAGAAATAAACTGTTTTAAGAGGCGAGGTTTTGATAGTTTTTGCCACAATATTGCGGTTCCTAGTCCTAAACAGGGCGTCATTTGAATGAGGTAATGTTGATAAGTTGCGCCACTTTGTAGAATCGATAAACCCACACTTAAGGTTATAAGAGTTAGGGCGATCGCCTGAAATAAACTTATGTCTTGGTGGCGACTTCTCGGCAGAAATGCAGCAGCAATTCCTAACAAACCGCCAATCCAGTTCACGATACTTACTCCGACTGTGGCCTGATTTTGACTGCTATTCACTAACCCCGTCATTAAACGCCTTAAGGACTCGATAATCGTTACGTCATCGCTTGAATACCGCAAGGGTGCAACAATTACGGATGTCCACCAGATTTGGCTATTTTCTGTAATCAAATAGGGGAAATAGGTCAGGAAAATGACGAGAAAACAGCCGAGACTATAGATTAAAGCATGATGCAGGACTTGACGCCATTGTGGAGCCTGTCGCACAACTAGATAACAGCCAAAAATAACGACGGTATAGCCTAGATTCAAGCGAACAAATGCGGCGATTGTCAGTAAAATTGAGGTCAGAAATGTGAAGGTTAAGTTTTGTTTTTTACAACAAAAAATTAGAGCTAAAGCAGCGGTTAAGGGAACGATCGCAAGATGTTCAGTCATCGTTGCTTGACCGCTTTCGAGCAAGCTGATACTCATTGCGGTGGCGATCGCCGCGAGAAAGGCACTAAAACGGTTTGCAATTGTTGTTCCAGATAAGTACACCAATACAGCGGTTAAAATAACACAAATTGTCCCCGCAATACGAATAGAAATAATGCTTTTGCCGAGAATTAAGATAAATCCAGCATAAGCCACAAATGCTAGGGGAGGTTTTAAGTCCCAAAGTTCCGTATAGGGAAGATGTCCATCTAGGATGGATTGTCCCATGAGAATAAATGTGCTTTCATCCCAGTTAATAACATCCTTGAAAAAGAAGGGCAGACGAATTAGCCAAGACGTGATGGCGATCGCAACGATAAACAACAGATCGTTTTTAGAACCCGTTTGACTAAAATAATTTTGTTGATTCATGAAATCCGTAGAGGCTAAACGATACCATTAAAAGTTAGGGGAGAAAACGAGTTGCCGTTGAACATCTGAGCCAAAACGGAGGTTCTTATTAACCAGTCTAAGCAAAGAAACGCCTAATTATACCCTAAAAAATGAGGACGGGAGAGGAACTGGGTTGCCAAAATATGGTAAAACAGCAACAGTTGTGGTGTTCAAGAATCGAGGCGATCGCATGAGACGAGTATTTGTATCCGCTGGCCATGGAGGCTACGATGACGGGCAGATTGACCCAGGAAGCATTGCGGGGGGGACCAGCGAAGCCCAGGAGATGATTCTACTACGCGATCGCCTCCTCAGCGCCCTCCAGGCCCGCAAAGTCACCGCCTTATCCATTCCCGATGACCTTAACCAAGACCAAACCATCGCCTGGATTAACAATCGCGCCCAAGCCAACGATGTGGCGATTCAACTCCATGCTAATGCGGCCCTCAATCCCGAGGCCCGAGGCACAACGGTGTATTACATCACCAATAACAACGAACGTCGCCTCGAAGCTGAACGCCTGCTGCGTAGTTTACTGCAACAAGTTCCCCAATTTGCCAATCGCGGTGCCCGGCCTGACTCGATGACTGCGACAGGAAGCCTCAAGTTTTGTCGAACCGTAGCCGTTCCCTCCCTCTATATCGAGATTGGCTTTCTCACTAACCCGAGCGATCGCAGTTTAATCCAAAATCGCCGCCCCGCCATCGCCGCCGGCCTCGCCGACGGACTCCTGGCTTGGGTGAATCGCGCCCCAGAATTTCCGCCGCCGGATGTCACCTACCCCACCATCAACATTCGCATCAATGGTCAACGCTATGGGGAACCGGGTCTAATTATTCATGGCAACTCCTACATTCCCATTGACTTAGCCGATGCCTTGGGAGTGGATTTAAGTAATGCCGAATATGTGCGGCGGGTGTATTATCGCAATATCGTCTATGTCAAAGCCATTGATTTGCGCGAGTTTAACATCTCCGTTGGCTGGAATAATGACGATCGCGCCGTGGTTTTACGGTCAGCTATTCCCATTTGCCCCGGACATATTGACCGCATTATGGGAGTGGGAAACACCACAGAAACCCAAATGCAAGTGTTTCTAAAAAACGATAATTCCGAAGCGCTCGACCAATTTCCCGACTTGGCAAAACTCTATAGAGAAGAAGCCAGCATTGAGGGAGTCAACAGTGATATTGCCTTCGCCCAAATGTGTTTAGAAACCGATTTCTTGCGATTTCGTCGTGGTGTGAGTGCCAGTCAAAATAACTTTGCCGGTTTAGGTGATGCCGCCGGAAGTTCCGGTGGGGCAACCTTTTCCTCGGCCCGAGTTGGGGTTCGCGCTCATGTTCAACATTTAAAAGCCTATGCTAGTGTTGAGCCACTGGTCTTAGAGATTGTTGACCCACGTTTTCGCTTTATTTCCCGAGGCATTGCCCCCCTGGTTCAGCAACTCTCAGGACGCTGGACCTCTGACCGCAACTACGGCGATCGCATTCTCGCCATTCTCCGCCAACTCTACGAATCCGCCGGTATTTTATAGCCAGTTTCCGCTGTAAAGCAGCCATAATAAAGGGCGTACCCTTGCGGTCAGCGAGCGATAGCCGAGCTGT
>CAZXWM010000112.1:7129-10997 GCA_964644215.1 uncultured Phormidium sp. | reverse complement strand
GGTGTTGCAGAATGTGCGCGTCGAGGATCGGGAATTGCGGTTAAACTGGCAGCAGTGTGATCCGCTTCAGCAGGCGATCGCCACCGCCGAAACCGCCATGGGCGATCAAGGCCGTGTCTTAGTTCGGGCCTCGGGAACGGAACCGGTGATTCGCGTCATGGTGGAAGCCGCCACTTCCGAGTTAGTCCATCATTGGACAGATAATCTGGTGTTAGCGGTTCGTCAACATCTTCTGAGTTAGGTAAACCTTAAACTAGGGGTGTTGGCCCATCCTACGCCCCTAGCAAGTCAAAAATTATCCACCGGATGGGTTCTTTTGGCAAAATTCAAAAGTTTATACTTGAAGCATCCACCATGCCCGCCAGAGACATCTATCATGAACAGGTCAAAACCGCATTGATTCGGGAGGGTTGGACAATTACTGATGACCCCTATGTATTAAGTTTCGGACGTAGCAACCTATTCGTTGACTTAGGGGCTTCTAAATTAGTGTCCGCCGAAAAAGGAAATCAGAAGATTGCCGTAGAGGTCAAAAGTTTTCTCGGTAAATCGAAAATCAATGACTTAGAAAATGCCCTAGGTCAATATACATTGTATTATGATATCCTAAAAAGGACTGAGCCTGAGCGCCAGTTATATTTAGCGATTACAGACGATGCGTTTGACGATGTTTTTAAAGAACCGATTGGTGAGGTTTTACTAGAAAACAAGCGTCTAAATTTGATTGTCGTTGACCGAATAACAGGAGTGATTTGTCAATGGATAGCCTAGAATATCATCAAATCATTACTGAAATTTTACAGGAGTACGCCAAAATCCCTTATGCTCATCGTAGCCTAGAGCGAAGGCTAATTATTGGCGAAGATCATAAAAGTTATGCCTTGTTTACCGTTGGACAACTCAATAACAAACAGGTTCATGGTTGTGTCCTCCATTTAGAAATTATCGGCGATAAAGTTTGGATTCACCAAGATGGCTTAGAAGATGGAATCGCCGATGAGTTACTGAACGCCGGTATCCCGCAAGAGAAGATTGTCTTAGGGTTCCATCACCCGGATTTACGACCTTATACTGGGTTTGCGATCGGTTAGGGGGCCAACATCCCTAGCCATCGGGAAATTGCCAACAGGCGATACGTTCAATCCGAGAACTTCCACAGCGACAGGCTTGGGGTTCCGAGGCCACCCACTCATACCCGCAATCTTGGCAATGATGGAACAGATTGTTACGGTTAGCCCTCTCGATTTTGGCTTTCCAGCTTTCGATATCTTGGGGATTAGGATTTTGGGACATCATAATATAGCAAAGGTTGGTTTAAATAGGACAAAAAATGTAGGACAAGAAGGGAACAGGGAACAGGGAACAGGGACCAGAGAGGGGATTTTCTCCCAAGTTAGTATCCAAATGCAATCTTCGATTTCTATAAATTAAACCAACAAACGTCTCAAGATTACAATTCTCCTCACAACGGTTGATTCTGAAAATTGGGATGTTCTTTATCGAGTTTATGGGCTTTCCACCTCAGCAACCCCCAGGCTAAATCGAGTAACTTAAGCTGACGAAACACCTGATGAGGGTCAGATAAATGGGTTTCGGGTAACGGCTGTCCTATTTCTTTAAACACTAACCCCAGGGGAACATTGAACTCATCCTGAAGCTGAAGACAACGGGCAAATCGAGGTCCAAAGGCAGCAATCAGAGACCCCACTCCACCTCGGGCCTGTCCCCAACCCAGATAGGCTAATCCTTTATAATCATCGAGGAAGCAACCGCCGTAACACTGTACCGTTGCCCCACGAACTCGTTGCAATTCTTCCGGTAAAAAGGGATAGGCGACATGATAGCCCGTTGCGCAAACAATTAAGTCAAATTCCTCCCGACTTCCATCGATAAACTCTACAAATTGACCGTCGAGTTTGCTCACTTCTGGCTTCGGTGAAATGCGACCATGTTTGATATAATAAGGAACTTCGTTATTTAATGTTGGGTGTTTAGCAAACAGGCGATAGTTGGGCGTGGGTAAGCCATAACGCTCATGTTTGCCAAACGTGAGGCGAATCATGGTATAGGCTAACCCCCGCTGAAACCATTGGGGCATCCAACCACGAATTAAGTCCACCACGGGAACTCCAGCGAAGCTTTTGGGGACAAACCAGACGGATTCGCGTAAACTCAAGACGCTTTTTTTGGCAACTCGGCCAGCTTCGGCGGCGATGTCACAACCGGAGTTGCCACCACCGATGACTAAAACTCGTTTTCCCCGCAAGACATCGGGAGTTTTATAGTCTTTGGAATGGATAATTTGCCCGTCAAAGGTTCCCTTAAATTCAGGAAAACGCTTACACCAGTGATGACCATTACAGAGGATAACTCCTTTATAAACTCGTTGTTCGCCGTTGGCAAAGGTGACGTTCCAGAGGTTATCGTCAATGGGGCGAACCTGGTTAACGCGGCGTTCGAGTTCAATCTGGGGGCGGAGTTGAAAATGGTCGGCAAAGCTGTTTAAATAAGCTAAGAGTTGTTGGGCGCTGGGAAAGTCGGGGTAGTCTGAGGGCATGGGAAAGTGAGTGAATTGAGTCACTTTCTTGGAGGAGATAATATGAGCGGTTTCGTAAACGCCGTGATACCAATTGCCACCAATATCGTCGCTGGCATCAACGTGATCATAGGCAATTCCGGCGTCTTTTAAGGCTTGGGCAATGCCTAAGCCGACAAATCCTGCCCCGATAATCAGTTGTTTGTGGCGAGTGTCGGTGGGGTTGGAGGTTTGGGGTTGAGTTGCGGTTTGAACCATGGGATGAAGGGAACAGGGAACAGGGAACAGGAGGCAAAAGGCAAAAGGCAAAAGGCAAGAGGGGGAACCACGTAGGGGCGTACCCTTGTGGTTGCCCTCTTCATTGTGGTGGTCTGCTTTAAGGGTTAGGATTTGGTGTTTTGTTTGGGTTTGAAGTAGTCCACGCCCCAAGTTACAATGGGTGGAACATAGCGTTTGAGTTGATGGAAGACTTGGGCTTTTGTGTCGGGGAAGACGTGCAGTTTTTCTTGGGCGATCGCCCGAATCACGGCCTCAATAACTCGCTCAGGATCGGTGGCATCTTTCTCAGAAATTCCTGTGGTTTCTTGGGCTAAACTGCCATATTTCTCAGCTTGTAACAGGGGAGTACGACTAAAATAGGGATAGACTGCTGTGACTTTGACATTGTACTGTTTGACTTCGTTAAATAGCCCTTCACTAAAGCCACGTAAGCCAAATTTACTACTGGCGTAATGGGCCATTCCTTCTACGGCAATCCAACCGGCTAAGGAGGATATATTGACGATATGGCCGTGACGACGCTGAATCATATCGGCGACAAATAGGGTACTTAAGCGCATCGGGGCTAACAAATTGACCTGCATTAACCGTTCCCATTTATCGCTGGGAACTTCATCCATACGTCCGTACAAACCAATGCCGGCATTGTTAATTAAAACATCAACCGGAACGTTCAAGTCTTTAACGGCATCATAGAGGGCCTGTGAACCGCTGGGTTCGGATAAATCAAGTCCCAAACAGGCTAAGATTTTACCGGTTTGAACCTCTTGCTGAATCGCCTCGGCCTGTTGGCGTAACGCGGCCTCATCGAGATCGGCGAGAATTAACTGTCCTCCGGCGTTTAGGAGTTTCCGGGTAAACTGTTGACCAAATCCACCTGCTGCCCCCGTTAAAACGATCGCAGCGTCTTTAAATTGAGTCATCTCGCAGCAATAGTGATTAGCAACATCAAGGGTTACGTTTTCGGGGCTGGCAACGGTCCCCAAAGCAATAGCGGCCAAGGAACGAGCAAGTCTGGGATGAGTGTATCATGGTCTCTCAGGGCGGGGAACT
>CAZXWM010000112.1:0-7119 GCA_964644215.1 uncultured Phormidium sp. | reverse complement strand
GCGCCGAGGAGAAAGCGCAACGATCGCAGAGAGGCGGGACGATTGCCAGCTTGGTCTACTAATTTATAGCGTCGGGCTAACTCGGCAACAATCTGCACTTTACCACTGTAGCGGAGGACGTTGGCATCGGCGGCGATCGCGGCGATCGCCCGGCCGGTGAGTAAGGGAGTTTCCCAATTGTAGCGATCGCGCATCAGAGTTCGTTGGGGGCCTAAGTCCCCCTCAGCAGAGGTGTCGTCAGCGAAACGGGCGATTTGTTCGGTTCCCACAATCCCCGGCCAAATGGCAATGGAAGCGATATTATTGGGCTTCAACTCCACGGCCATATCTGCGGCCAGGCGATCGCAGGCGGCTTTCCCGGCCCCATAAGCTGCCCCAAAAATATAGGACATCCCTCCCCAGGAGGAAATGGTACAAATCACCCCTCCCTGGCGGCGTTGCATCAGACGGGCCGCGAAAATGCTACTGACATAGTGACTGCGTAACCCCACTTGGTTTACCGCATCCCACAGTTGCGGATCATGTTTCCAAAAGGGATCGCCGTAGGCCTCGGCGATCGCCTGTACCCCTGCAAACACGTTGTTTACCAACAGATCCAGTTGCCCTTCTTGTTCGCTGTCAATGCGATCGAACAGCGATCGCACCTGTTCATCGTCACTGTGATCGACTTGAACCGGAACACAGACACCGCCGGACTCTTCTACCGCCGCTTGGGTGTCGAGTAAGGTTCCGCCAATGTCGCGATCTTCGAGATTTGAGCGATCGTAACTGCGGCCCGTAATATAAACCGTCGCCCCCGCTTCTCCTAAGCCGACGGCGATACCCTTTCCTAAGCCCCGTGTTGCCCCAGTGACCAAGGCCACTTTACCCTGAAGATGTTGTGCCATGATGCTGCCTGGATTCCCTTAAATTGGTGATAAATTTGCGATGACTCCAATGTCCCTTGTCCCGTGGCTTCTGGCGATTCTTAGCGGTTTAGGGCTGCTGTTGAGTTTGGCGATTGTCTTACCAGCCCCCACCATGTTGATTTTGGTGTTTACCGTTGTCGCCCCGGAGATCTCGCCTTGGCTGGTTGGAGTTCACGCGATCGCCGTGTTGTTGTTAACCCGTTTACCGTTGACGGGGGGCGTTGCGATCGCCATCCTTGTCTCTAGCTTACTGGGTTTAAGCCTCAGCCTGCTACCCCTGCTGCAAGTTCCGGCCACCATTAGCCGTTTCAACAGCGAAATGGAACGGGGATTAGGGGCAGATTATCTCAAAACCGTTCCTGAACCCAATCGCCAAGCCATGCGTCGCCAACCGTTGCAGCTACTGGATGTCTTTCGCGGCATTCCTCTGCCACCGGTTCGCATTCAACGAGAGATTCCCTTCGCTGAACCTGATGGCGTATCTCTGAAACTCAATCTCTATCGCCCAGCGGCAGTGGGTCAGTATCCTACGGTTATCATTATCTATGGTGGGGCCTGGCAACAGGGAACCCCCAATAATGATGAATGGTTTAGCCGTTATCTAGCCAGTCGTGGGTATACAGTAGTCGCCATTGATTACCGCCACGCCCCCAAATACCAATTTCCCGCCCAATTGGAGGATGTGAAAACAGCGATTCGTGTGGTTTGCGATCGCGCCCAAGAGTTTGGGGTGGATGGCGATCGCCTTGCCCTGATGGGGCGATCGTCCGGCGGTCATTTAGCCATGTTAGCCGCCTATGACCCCGATTCAATTCCCATTCGCGGGCTAATCAACTATTACGCCCCCGTGAATTTAACCCAGGGCTATTACGATTTACCCAATCCCGATCCCTTGGGCATCCAAAACATCTTACGAGACTTCCTCGGCGGGACTCCTGAAGAACTCCCAAATTTATACGATCGCGCCTCCCCCTGGCATCTCGTTGCCCCCAATTTACCGCCATCTCTTCTGATTTATGGTAAACGAGACCATGTCGTTCAAGCCAAATTCGGACGTAACCTACAGGAGAAGTTGTTGAAGTTTGAAAATCGCTCAATTTTTCTAGAAATTCCTCGGGCAGAACACGCCTTCGACGCCGTTTATTTTGGCATTAGTAATCAAATTGCATTGTATTACACCGAACGTTTCCTAGCCCATACCTTATCAAAACCGTAAACCCCAAACCTGAGAAACCGAGTTTCTTCAAGAAACCGGGTTTGCTGGTATTCGACCCCAGTTTAGTCCAATGTTGATACTTTAAGACGAACCTTGTCTAAACGCCGCAACCGCCAACTGGATCAGCCCCCCCTGAAAACACCGCAAAAATCCCCCAAAACACGGTTTTTGAGTGTCCTTGCCAATACCCCAAAACTGGTAAAATTAGTTTGGCAAGCCGAACCCGGCTACCTGCTTCTCTCAGTCTTCATTACCCTAGTTCGCGGCCTCATTCCCGTCACAGAACTCTATATCACCAAACTGGTGGTCGATGAAGTCGTCGCCAATATCGGACAACTCGAAGCCGCTGGCTTGACCATTTTAGGCTTAGTCGGCCTGCGATTTGCCATTAGTTTTCTATCAGAAGTTGCCAACCAAGTCAATAGTTATAGCCTACAAGTTCTCAAAGATCGCTTTTCCATTCACGCCAATGGAGTCTTGATTCAGCAAGCGATTCGTCTGGATTTATCCCATTACGAATTACCCGAATTTCATGATACTCTCAGCCGCGCCCAACAAAGCGGGAGTGACTATCCCGTGCGCATTTTAGGAACCTTAACCGGGTTACTGGGGCAATTAGTTAGTTTTGTCAGTTCCATCGCCCTCTTGTTGCGATTTAGTCCTTGGGTAATGCTGTTATTACTGGCTACCTCAGTTCCCGCACTTTGGGCGAGTGTCAAGTATTCCGGGCGGCGATTTTGGTTGTCGCGATCGCAAACTCAAGCGGGGCGACGGGCAGATTATTTACAATATGTCTTAACCCTAAATGCCTTCGCCAAAGAAGTGCGTCTATTTCGCCTAGGAGACTATCTTCTCCAACAATGGATGGACATTCGTCGCCGTTTCAACAACGAATCTGCCTTCCTAGCCCGCCGTTTTGCTACAGTTCGAGGTTTGGCGGGAACAGTCGCCAATTTAGGCTACTATAGCGCCTATGGTTGGACGATTGTACGAGCGATTCAAGGGGCGATTAGTATTGGTGACTTTACCATGTATTCTGGGGCATTTGCCCAAGCCCAAAACGTCTTGCAGCAGATTTTACAAAGTATCGCCCAAACCTATGAATACAATCTCTATGTCTCTCAATATTTTGAGTTTTTAGACTTAGCCCCGAAAGTGGTGGAACCGGCAGAACCAAAACCGTTTCCCAACCCAATTCGTCAGGGGTTAGAACTACGAAACGTCAGTTTTACCTACCCAGGGGCTAGTGAACCCACCCTGGAAAACCTCAATTTAACCGTGAAGCCAGGCGAAAGTATCGCCCTGGTGGGGGTAAATGGGGCGGGAAAAACCACCTTATTAAAGTTAGTGACGCGACTGTATGATCCCACTGAAGGGGAGATTACCGTCGATGGGGTTCCTCTCTCGGAAATGGCTTTAGAGGAATTGCGCCGCAATATCGGTGTGATTTTCCAGGATTTTGCCCGCTATAGTCTCACGGCCCAGGATAATATCGGCTTTGGGGATTTGTCGCGGCGGGATGATTTGGGCCAAATTGAGACGGCGGCGGCGGCTGGAGGGGCGACGGAGGTGATTGAGGGCTTAGATAAGGGCTATGAGACGATTTTGGGTAAAATTTTTGCCGGGGGAACGGATTTATCGGGGGGACAATGGCAGAAAATTGGTATGGCTAGGGCCTTTATGAGTTCTGCACCGATTTTGATTTTAGATGAACCGACGGCGGCGTTGGATGCGATCGCCGAGTCGGAGTTATTTAGCCGCTTTCGTCGTCTCACGGAAGGACGGATGACGTTTTTTGTCAGTCACCGCTTTTCCACGGTTCGCATGGCCGATCGCATCGTGGTGTTAGAAAACCATCGTATTATCGAAATCGGCTCTCACGCGCAACTGTTAGAGAAACGGGGCCTCTACGCCAAGATGTTCCACCTACAAGCATCGAGTTATCTCAATGAATAATCCTTAGCCTTGAGCGAGGAACGAGGGGGGGCGCACAATCACCACCCCAAAGGCCTCAGGATTGAGGTATGTCTGGGCCGCGGCCTGTAAATCTTCGCGGCTGAGCGATCGCACCGCCTCGGGATAGGCGATCGCCGGATCAACATCCCCCACCATGGCCTGAAAATAGCCATATAAATTCGCGCGATCGCTCGGCCGTTCACTGCCAAACACAAAGCGATTGGCCACTTGCTTACGAATCCGCTCCATTTCCCCCTCAGACACCAACTCATCCTGTAAACGGCGCACCTCTTGCAAAATCGCCGTTTCAACCACCTCTAAATGCTCTTCAGGTAACTGCGCCCCCACCTGAAACAGGCCTTGCAGGCGATAACTGAGATTTCCCGCCCCCACCCGAGACACCAGCCCTTGTTCCTCTCGTAACTGGCGCACCAAACGCCCCGTACGCCCTTGGCCTAAAATACTCGCCAACACATCTAAAGCATAGGTTTCTTGCAACTGCGCCAATCCCGGAACCCGCCACAACAAACTCAATCGCGCCTGCTGTAAGCTGCGATCGCGATAATCCCGACGTACAATCTCGCCAAACCCCAACTCTGGCGCGGGGAACGAACGAGGCGGTAACGGACAGGCGATGGCCAAATCATCATCAGACACCTGAGCGAAGGAGTTGGCTACCGTCGCCACCAACTCCTCCACCGGCAGATTTCCCACCGCCACCGCCGTCAGAGATTCCGGGCGATACCAGGTGCGGTGAAAGTCGCGCATTTGCTGAGGTTGTAGGCCCGAGACAATCTCCGTCGATCCCAACACCGGGCGACGATAGGGGAGTTCAGCAAAGGCCAACTCAATGGCCCGTTGATAATTCCGTCGCTGTGGATTGTCATCAGAACGGCGAATTTCTTCTAACACCACCTGACGCTCCCGCTGAAACGCCGCTTCCGCAATTTGCGGGTTCAACACCACATCGAGCTGGAGGGGGGTTAACGCGGCAAAATCCTGGGGCGCACAGGTGAGATAAAACTGCGTATAATCTTGACTCGTTGCGGCATTCGTCACCGCTCCTCGGGCCTCGATGCGACGCTCGAACTCACCTAATTTGAGGCGATCGCTGCCCTTAAAAATCATATGTTCGAGAAAGTGAGCCGTGCCCACCATGGCATCGGCTTCGATGGCTGAGCCAACATTGAACCAAAGACTGAGATTCACCGCCTCAACCGGAACCTGCTCGGCAATCACCGTTAAGCCATTGGCGAACTTGCGAATCGTTGGTGTGTTGAGGGCAACATTAGGAAAGCGACTGAGGAGAGTAGAAGTCATGAGCGCTTGAAGTGAACAATCGACCAAACGTCGATACAGCGAGAGTCTGCACCACAAAATCACAAACCCTCCTCTCCAGTTTAAGTTACTTTAAGTGTTAAGAAGGGTAAACTTTAATTAGAATTTTCCCCAATCATCAACACTCCATGAATAACTCGCCCAAAGCCCAGGAGATTATCGTCATTGGTGCGGGCATTGGCGGACTCACTACCGCAGCACTCCTAGCACATCGCGGCTATTCTGTCAAGGTATTTGACCAGGCTATTGTCCCAGGGGGCTGTGCCTCCACCTTCAAACGGCGCGGCTTCACCTTTGATGTCGGTGCAACCCAAGTGGCGGGCCTCGAACCCGGCGGTATCCACCATCGCATCTTCGACGAACTGGGGATTCCCGTTCCCGAGGCCAGTCCCTGCGATCCCGCCTGTGCTGTCTATCTGCCCGGAGAAACCGAACCCATCAACGTTTGGCGCGATCCCCTGTGTTGGCGCGAGGAACAACAGCGGCAGTTTCCCGGAAGTGAGCCGTTCTGGCAACTGATGCGAACCCTATTTCGCGCCAGTTGGGCGTTTCAGGGACGCGATCCCGTCCTTCCGCCCCGCAATCTCTGGGATGTTAGCCGTTTACTGGGGGCGTTACGGCCGGGAACTTTGGTGACGGTTCCCTTTACCTTTTGGACCGTTGGCGATGCCCTACGCTGGTTTGGCCTTGATGGCGATCGCCGTCTGCGTACCTTCCTGGACTTGCAACTCAAACTCTACTCCCAAGTCGAGGCCGAAGACACAGCCCTCCTCTACGCCGCCACAGCCCTAGGCGTCTCCCAAGACCCCCAGGGACTCTATCACCTCGATGGTAGTATGCAGGTGTTGAGCGATCGCCTACAACAATCCTTAACCCGAGATGGCGGAAGCCTCCAGATGGGCCATCGCGTCGAAGCCATCCACAACCCCGATAAGCCGGTGACTGGTGTTAGCATCCGTAACCTCAAAACTCAGGATACTTGGACTGAATCCGCCGATCTCGTTGTCGCCAACGTCACCGTACAAAACCTCGTCCAACTCCTCGACAATCCCCCCTCCGGTTATCGCCACCGCGTTGACAAACTTCCCCCCGCCTCCGGGGCCTTCGTCATTTATCTCGGCGTCGATGAGGCGGCCATTCCCGCCGACTGTCCCCCTCATCTGCAATTTTTGTACGACGGCCAGGGAGAGATTGCCGAAAATAACTCTCTGTTTGTCTCCGTCAGTCGTCCCGGCGATGGCCGCGCCCCCCAGGGCCAGGCCACCCTCATCGCCTCCTCCTTCACCGATGTGCGGCAATGGTGGAATGCTCAAGACTACGACTCGCTTAAAGACCACTATACCCAGGAGGCGATCGCCCGTCTCAACGGCTACTTCGACCTTTCCCCCCAGCATCTGATTCACATCGAAGCCGCCACCCCCCGCACCTTTGCCCACTTTACCGGACGAGAAGCCGGCGTTGTTGGCGGCCTAGGCCAGCGTCTCTCCACCTTTGGCCCCTTCGGCTTCGCCAATCGCAGCCCCATCTCGAATCTCTGGCTTGTCGGCGATTGCACCCATCCCGGCGAAGGAACCGCTGGCGTCAGCTACTCGGCCTATACCGTTGTCCGGCAGATTGACGCCAAATTTGCTTAAAAATTTCAGAATGGGCAAAGGTCGTTGACATCCTCCCACGCTAATTCAAAGAATATAGCGTGGGATT
>CAZXWM010000111.1:2234-10999 GCA_964644215.1 uncultured Phormidium sp. | reverse complement strand
TTGAGAACTTGCCCTCCATCGAGGGGTAAGCCGGGAATCAGATTAAACAGACATAAAACTAAGTTAATCGTGGCTAAATTGCCCAACAACACCGACGCTGGTGTCGAGCCACTCGGTAAAATCGAGACCAGTAGCGACAGCAGCACGAAGAGGGCAAAACTCACGGCTGGCCCGGCGATCGCCACCTGAAAGGCTTGTCCTGGGGTTTTTGATTCCCGATCAATCGCTGCGACTCCCCCAAAGAGAAACAGGGTAATGGAGTTGACCTTAATGCCCTGAGTTTGAGCGGTTAAACTATGGCCGAGTTCATGCAGAATGACCGAGACAAACAGCAACACCGAACTGATAAAGCCAGCAACGAATGGTAGAGTCCCGCCCCAATTATAGGTTTCTTGCCACGCAACGCCTTTGGCAAAGGTAAACAAGGCCAAAATCACGAACCAAGATGAATGAATGTAGAGCGGAATCCCAAACAGCGAGCCGATTCGCGCACCTGATTGCATGAAACTATCCTTTTATCTGGTGAACAGCGTTGGTGGATGGGGGAATCGCCGGCAACTTTGGTAATAAACGACGTCACCCCGGATCTCACCTCTCCATTGTAGCGGTTGCCACCGGCCCCAGGCCGGTGAGTTGTCGAACTTGAACTTGAAGCTCAAAACAGGCCTCGATAGCGGATAAACAGTAGAATAGCGGCCCAAGAGCCGAGGGCGACTTTGAAGGCCACCAGGAGATTCATCATCGGGATAATTCCCCCACTGACTAAGCCTCCTAATTCTCCTTGAGGGAGGGCAAACCCCAGTAAGGTGAGAGTTGCTAAGAGGATAAACACTAAGACGGAGAGTTTTTCAGCTAAGGCGGCTCGCCAGCGTTTATAAATTCCTTCCATCCATTCGGCGTTGGAGGTAATCGCCACCAAGCCGATCGCGGTTCCTCCCGCTACCCCCGCTGCAAAGCCGCCGCCGGGGCTGAGATGGCCACGAATCCCTAACTCGATGCTGACGAGGGCGGAAATGAGGGCGCCAAGTCGTGCTAAGACAATGGAGGGGCGATCGCGAAATTGATGAACTTCACTCAGGGGATGTTCGTTAGCCAGCAGGAATTTTGCCCCCATAATGGCGATGGTAAACACCACCACTTCAAAAATGGTGTCATAGAGACGGTTGCGAAAGATCACCCCCGTTACGGCATTGGGAACGCCACTATCGGCCACAATTAACTCCACAGCCGATGGATCGAGGGCGTCTAAGCTAGGATTGGGGAGTAGTAAAAACTTCAGATAAATCGCGGCTACGGCGACTAAATAGACCCATTTCATACCTTACTCACTCCCAGATCAGATCGCTTGGAGGACAACAGCAAACGAGGGCTAGTTAGGGCTAGATCGGTTTGCATCAACTCATAAATTCGACGAACTCGAGTTGTGATAATAAAGGGTTTTGTTTCTGCTATTGCACCATCGACAATACTGGCTGAGGTGGTTTCGGCGATCGCATGGATATCTTCATCTTGCAGAGCTTGATGTAAGTCTTCGGCACTTGGATAAGTGACGAGTTCTAAGCGTAAGTAGTAGTTGTCGAAAATATGACTTAACTCACGCCAGAGTAAGCCCCAAAAGCGATTGCAGCTATCTCCCTGGAACTCAGATTCCTGCACCCCTAATCGTAAGACAAGAGACGATCGCACCGCCACCGCATAGAGCGTAATAGCCAGCATTGTCCCCACTAAAGCTTCTGTTAAAGCCACATCGGCTGCCCCGAAGACGGCATAGACTAAGGCGGCTATGGCTCCTAAAATACCTCGAATCACGAGGGCATGATAGGGATTTTGCGATCGCACTAACATGACAGCCGTCAACGGCAGCAACGCCACAATAATATAAATGTACCACTCAATCATCCTCAACAGTCCTCCGGGAACAGTAAGCCAACACATAGCCCAAAACCGTGTTCCAAATGGCTAACGAAAGCAGGGCTAAAATCAACAGGGGTAACTCGCGAGTAATTTTTAACGCCAATCCCACAACAATGCTCATTGACCCTAAAATATCGGCAATGGACAGATTATGGAGCTTAAACAGCACCGAACGGCGACCGAGTAAGGGAAAGGTTCCCCAAAACCATAAAATGAGTCCAAGTCCGAGACAAAAATAGCTCAAAAAATCAACCATAAAACCCCCGACTTGAGGCAAAATTTGCCCGTTTGATGATGTTGGCTAAGAGCATTAAAGCAGCATTTCCTACACTGAGAATAATAACACCAACCAGACCAATCATCCAATCGTCACGAGACACTGAAATTGCCAAAATAATAATTGATGACTTCGTTTCAATGCTTGCAAATGCCAACATTTTTTGCCAAATATCATCTGCTTTCCAAGCTTCATAAATTGGCAATAACAAACAGACAATCATCCCAAAAATCAAACCATCCATCGCTGTTAGCTCCGTTTCATTTTGTGAACTTCATACCAACCATCTTCATGATATTTTGTCACGATAGTCTTAGGGGTAAAGGTAATCAAGAAAATATCCAAAAAAATCAAACCCGACGTTCGTTGTGGCTTGACTCGTTCCAGGGTAAATTCTTCCTCAATGTGAGGACTAACAATCATTTGTAACGCCTCCCAGTAGGCTTGAGGAATGGCGACAATAATTTCAGCGAAAACCCGCAGCCAATCTTGGAGTGAACTGGAGGTTTTGTGTAATCCCGGCAGGAAAAAACAGACCACCAAGCCAATGACGATATTGGCTAGACTAAAATCGTCGGTCAGTAAGAACCAAATGGTTAAACGTAAAATTAGGTTAAGATAGCCAATCATGTAAACACCATCCAAAATAAGAGAATCAACACCAAACTCATGCTGCCAATGAGATGATCAAATTGTTCAAACATCCGGGGCAGTTTCAAGTCCTGACGTTTAATCAGCAGCCAATATCCCAACCAACCCAACCCAATAACGGCTAAGGCTTTTCCAGCATTAGCTAAGCTATAGGCTTGGGGATAAAAGACATTGCCAACCAATAAGCCTATGATTAAAACAAGAGCGACTAGACCTAAACCTGGCTTGAGATGTCCTTCTTGCCATTTATGGGGGAGAAAAACGAATTTGCCAAAAATCATAGCCGTACCAATTGAGGACAGATTCATCAGGATATCTGGCCAGTCTGACAGGCTTTTTAGGGTTGAAACTTTAGCCGAAAAACCAATGAAGCCGGGGCAGCCGGACATCGACAGACTGCCAACCAAAAAAATTAGCCACAAGCCACTGTACATTGGCTTGTGCTGGAGTTCATCTAAGTTCCGACTCGGTAGTGCACCACTCGCTAAAAACAGGAGTGATTTGACTAACCCGTGAGCGAGGGCATAGACTCCAGCAACCATTGGTGCAACCATCATCCAACCCAGTTGAGAAATGGTACTCAGGGCTAAAATTCGTTTGGCGTCTTTCTCAAAGAGGGCATAAATAATTCCGAAAAAGCTGGTGCTGATACCCAAGATTTGCACGACGGGCAATAAATCGTCCATTAGTAAAGCACAGCGCAATATAGGAAAAACACCGGCTTTGACAACCGAGCCTGAGAGGAGTGCTGAGACGGGACTTTCCGATTCGGAATGGGTTAGGGGCAACCATAACCCAGAGACAAAGACTCCACCTTTGCTTAACAAGCCTAAAAAAATTAGGGTGATGGCTTCAGGAGGGGAGTTAGCTAAGCCTGTAAAGGCAAAGGAATGATTGGCTTGATAGACTAAAATAGCCCCAATTAGGTAAAACAGCATCGAGGTATTGCTGACAAATAAGTAGCGCAGTCCGACCCAAAGGGCGCGATCGCTCCTTGGATATGAAACCAATAAAAAAGCGGTAACTCCAATCACCTCTAAGGCAACATATAAACTCATAAAGTCTGCGCAAACAAAAACAGCATTCACGCTGCCATGTAGGATAATCGCTTGACTGTAAAAAAACGCGGTTTTAGTCTGAAAAGACGAATAGATAATAACAGCCGCTGTCACTAAAGCATTGGTGAGAATGAACTGGCTACTGAGTGGGTCAACCCACAAGCTGACACCAAAGTTATCTAAAAGCTGAAATTCTTCAGAAGTTTGGCTTAAAAAGAGATTCAGTCCATAGCCGAAGGACATGAGGACAGTGGCCAAGGCTAAATAGCGGTCTAACTTGGGCAGCAGGTAGATGGTGAGTCCGATAAATAGGGGTAGAGTAATCCAAATAATGGTCGCAGAGATCATGGCGTATTGTTGTCCTCAATTTCATTGGTTTCTAAGGTGGGGTTATGATGTGCGAGTTTCATCACACTGACGAGCATTAACGCCTGAATGGAAAAGCCAATGACAATGGCAGTTAAGATAACTGCTTGAGGAACTGGATCGGCATATTGCAGGGGAGTCTCTTGATTGAAAATCGGTGATGAGAGTCCATCACGGGAGGAGATGAAGACGTAGTAGGCGATCGCGCCTGTACTCATCACATCCATGGCGATGATCTTCATCAACAGGTTTTGCTTGACGATGATGCCGATGAATCCGACAAGGACGGTTGCTAAGATGCAGGCTTCTAACACGGAGGTTGTCAGGGGCTAAGGACTAAGCTGGAAATTGTCTGTGTTAGAATCAGATTAGCACGATTTTTTAGTGTTGTCACGATGTGGCACTATAAGTTTTTGTTGTGCTTGGGTCTGATCTGGCTTATGGTGCGAGATGACAAGGTTGATGTTGATGCAATAGCGAAGAACTCAAGGATGTTAGGACCAACACCAGGTGAGACAGTACCGAGGATCTCTCCAGAGAAAGAGTCGGTACTGGAATTGTTTGGGCGACAGGCTCAGTTTCAACAGATTACTCAGACTCTAGCCAATGGTCGCGATTTATTGATTGCGGGAGTTCCCGGAAGTGGCCGTCGAACCCTAGTGCGACGAGCGGCCCGGGATGTGGGGGCGAAGGTGATGGAAGTCGATTGTATTCGGGCCACCGATGGACGGCGGTTTGTGCAATTGCTCTGTGAAGGGATTTCTCAGGGGGTCAGAAGCCCCGAGGCCATCGCCTTCGTGCAAGATTGGACGGCGACAGACGGACAATCTTGGTTTGAGTTCAATGCTACAAGTCCTCGTAAGTTATCTCTACAACGAGAGCCAGTCCTGACGCCTGAGCAACTCTGGCAGGCCTATCAGGTTCTGTTGCAGCTTCCTCAACAGTTGGCGATCGCCATCGAACGACAGGTGATCCTCATTTTTCAGGGATTCCCCCATATTCGAGCCTGGGATCGCACGGCTCAATGGGAAACGGGTTTGCAAAAGGCGATCGCCCGCCACACCACCGCTAACTATGTCCTCATCGCCACCCTCGCTGAAAGCCGTACCCTATACGAAGAACATCGTCGCCTCGAAACCATTTGTCTGACTCCCCTGGCCGATGATGTGGTGGCCGCTTGGGCGCAATTGGTTCTACAGCAAGTTGGCTTGAGTTTTGACCCGCGATCGCCGGCCCTAGATACCTTCCTCAACGCCGTTCAAGGACATATCGGCGATGCGTCGATGTTGGTCGGTCGTTTACGTCAACGCCGCTGGGATCACGGTCGTTTGGATGATGCGGCAATTACTGACACGCTGCAAGACCTATTGGCCGATTTAGGTAATATTTTTGAGTCTTTGTTGGTTCTTTTACCCGCGTCACAACTACAACTCCTCGAATCCTTGGCCCTAGATCCGACGGACAAACCGCAAAGCCGAGACTATATCCAAAAACACCATCTCTCGCGGGGTGGCTCCTTACAAGGGGCGATCGCCGGCCTACAACATAAAGGTCTCATCTATGGCCCCGATCTCGGCTACCGTCTCGCCTTGCCCCTATTCGCTCTCTGGATTCGCCAACGATTGGGTTAATGGCACGGTTTCGGGCCTAGCAAAAAGGGCAACCTAACTGGTTGCCCTTTTTAAACTAGGACTGTCAACACTCAACAGTCAACGGTCAACCCCTATAACGCCCCGGACCCCCCTAGGCCCAGAATGACACCAGCGCCGAGGATATGGCCAAAACTCGCCGTCGCCAGAAGTTCCGACCAACCAAAGCCCTCAAATAGCCCCGGAACTGAGATCGGCAGGGCTGGACCAACTCCCCGTTTCTGAATGGCATAGCGTCCGATGGCTAGGGCAAATAGGTTACACGTGACCATAATCAGGGCAACGTCCGGTGACCAAGACGTCGTTAAACCCGAAGCAGCTAGAGTTAAGGTGCTGTTGGGCTAGATTATAGTCAGAAATCCCGAGGAATCTCCCTAAACGTTGAAATAGTTAACAAAGTGATCCCAGTTGAGTGGTTAAGGGTTAAGGCTTAAGCGCCAACACAACATATTGACAAAAACCCTGAACTATGGTATACGAATTGAAAGGCGTGGCAACGCCCGGCTAGTTCAGGACGATCGCCAATGCGGGTTAAAATTTGTGGCATCAGCCAAGGGATACAGGGACGTGCAATTGTGCAAGCTGGCGCGACAGCGTTGGGGTTTATTTGCGTGAAAGCCTCTCCGCGTTATGTAACGCCCGAACAAATTGCCGAGATTTGTCAGACGCTTCCCCCCTGCGATCGCATCGGAGTCGTCGCGAACGCCTCGATTGAGGAGATCCGCCACTTGCTTGAGATTGCCCCCCTCAGCGGTATCCAACTCCACGGCGACGAATCCCCCGCCTTTTGTCAAGCCTTGCGGGCCGCGCTGCCTGAACCCGAACTGATTAAAGCGTTGCGGATTCGCCAAACCGTTGACTTAGAGATGAGCGATCGCTATCAAGATATTGTCGATAGCTTACTCTTAGACGCCTATCACCCCAAACAACTCGGGGGAACCGGCAAAACCCTGGATTGGCAGGCTTTGCAGGCGTTCGCTCCCGCCGTTCCCTGGTTTCTCGCCGGTGGCCTAACTCCCGAGAACATTGGCGAGGCGTTATCTGAACTTCATCCCGATGGTATTGATCTCTCTAGTGGCGTCGAGCGATCGCCCCGAGACAAAGACTTAGATCAAGTTAACGCCTTATTTCAGCATCTGGCCCCCTTAACTTGACGCGCTCTCAGTTTTCTGAGCCTGAGTGTGATCTATATCACTCCGAAGCGCCCTTAAATTACCCCATTTTAGGGGGTTTCCTCATCAGAACTTTAAAAAAGTCGCCTCAATCATGAAGATTAAGCAAACTTGACGGGGAACATCTACCCAGACAGGGGCAGTCTGACTATATTAGGGACATAAGGGCTGACCTGTTAACATAACGAAGAGTGCCAACCGTGACTACGACACTGACTTCGCAATTTGCTGCCTTCAATCAGTATCACTCCGATACCGCAGCAGTATTTTCCGAACCAATCCACGCCTCGGCTCACAGCCGAGTCAAACGCATCATCGACCTACTCGGCGCGATCGTCGGGTTATGTATCACCGCGATGGTGGCCATTCCCGTGGCGATCGCCACCTCGGTTTCTGACTCCGGTGGTATCTTCTATAGCCAAATCCGTTGTGGCTATAAAGGTAAACCCTTCCGGATTTGGAAGTTCCGCTCGATGGTTGCCGATGCTGATCAGAAAAAACATTTAGTCAAAAATCAAGCCAGCGGCTTCATCTTCAAAAATGAGAATGACCCCCGGATTACGCCGATCGGTCGTTTCCTCCGTCGCACCAGTCTCGACGAACTGCCTCAGTTCTGGAATGTTCTCAAAGGCGATATGAGTCTGGTGGGAACTCGTCCCCCGACTCCTGACGAGGTAGCACGCTACACCCCTCACCATTGGCAGCGCCTCGATGTCAAACCCGGCTTAACTGGGGAATGGCAAGTGAACGGACGCTCGACGGTGAAAAACTTTGAAGATATCGTTGAGATGGATCTTCAATATCAAGAAAAATGGTCTGTGACCTATGACTTACAACTGATTCTGAAAACGATTCTGGTTGTCGTCAGAGGAAGCGGTGCCTGTTAAGGTTGACCACAATTTAACCGGTTCATGGTGCATTATAGAAAAATTTGGGGGGGGTACAGCCAGTCCACCCCTTCGCGTCAAAACCTGCCTCTAGGGGCAGGTTTTCGCGATCAATGGTTTCGTTGTCTGGGGGAGTTGGGCTATTGGAAGAAAAAGCCAGCCAGGAAGACCGGCACCACCAAAAGTGCGGCCACGATCGCAAATAATGTCACGGGATCAACCTCAACAACATTAACCTTGGCCTGGGGAGACTCAGAAGCCTCTCGGGTCGGGCGATCGCCTTGAGAACGGGGAGCATCAGTCATAATAAATAGCCTCAGATGAGGATCATCCCCAGCCTAACCCAGAGGGCGACCCAATGGCGAACCCAACCCCAGCCCGAGGCGCTCACGCCGACTGTTGCCGGGCGATCGCTTGGATGTCAGGAATGGTAAACAAAGCATCAAAGGCCAACCCTCGCTCCTGATAAAACTCACCCCCACCCTGTTGGCGATCGACCAGAGACACCACCCGCTCGACGGTATAGCCAGCATCCCGTAGCCGCGTCACCGCCTTCATGGCGGATTGGCCCGTGGTGACCACATCTTCTAAGACCACCACGGAGGCCCCTTTCTCTAAACTCGGCCCTTCGATATAGGCTCGGGTTCCATGGCCTTTGGCCTCCTTACGGACAATTAAACCCGGTAGCGGCCGTTGTTCATAGGCTGAGACCACCGTCACCGCACTAACAATCGGATCGGCCCCGAGGGTTAAGCCGGCCACCGCCGCCGTATCCTCCGGTAGCCGCGATC
>CAZXWM010000111.1:0-2224 GCA_964644215.1 uncultured Phormidium sp. | reverse complement strand
AAGCGGCCGACACATAACGCCCCTTCAGGATCAAGGGTGACCAGTTTCCCGTTGATATAGTACGAACTGCGTTGGCCCGAAGAAAGGACAAAATCCCCTTCCCGATAGGCCAAACGAGCCAGAAGCAGTAGCAGATGCTGTTCGAGTTGCGCCAGATCACAGTTAGCCAGCGTCTTGGAGACAGAAGAGGAGGTCATAGGGGCAAATTATCGCGAAACATGGGATAGAGATTAGGAACGAGGGGAATTCTCCGCCGTCAGTTGCGCCTGTCGTCGCACCGCTAAGTCAATGGCTCGGGGCAGGATCTCATGTTCTTGGACCTGTACCCGTTGGTGCAGACTCTCGGCGGTATCGTCAGCTAAGACGGGAACAGCGGCCTGGATGAGAATCGGGCCGCTATCGACCTTTAACCGAACAATGTGGACCGTACAGCCGGTGATTTTGACCCCAGCGGCCAAGGCCTGTTCAATGGCATGGAGTCCGGGGAAACTCGGTAGTAGACTGGGGTGAATGTTCAGCATCTGATCGCCAAAATGATCGATCAAGACTTGAGTGACACGGCGCATCCAGCCGGCCATAATCACCCAATCCACTCCAGATTGACGTAGGGTTTGGGCGATCTCTACGTCAAAGGCTTCGCGACTGTGATAGTTGCGGTGATTGAGTAAGACCGCCGGAATCCCCCAACGCTGGGCGCGGCCAGCAACGGCCGCTCCGGGATTATTGTAAATCAGCACCGGGATCTCAGCCTGGAGTTTCCCGTCGGCGATCGCCTGAACGAGGGCCTCGAAGTTACTCCCACTCCCTGAAGCCAAAACCCCTAATTGCAAGGGCTTAGAGCGTCTAAGTGGCTCGGCTGGCTGCTTGGGGGAAATCAGACAGCAGCTAGATGGTTGTGAAGACTGTGGCACGGCTAAATTGAGCTACCCTAGAGAAACAACAACGGACATTTGGCGTTGGCCCCTACATCATGCTGGAACTACATTGTCACAGTCAGTATTCTGACGGAACCCTGACCCCAACGCAACTGGTACAGACGGCAGCGGCCGCTGGGGTGAAAGTTCTGGCCCTGACAGACCACGATACAATGTCGGGTTGCTCTGAGGCGGCTGAGGCGGCGGCGGCTTACGATCTGACCGTTGTGCCTGGGGTGGAGTTGAGTACGGTGTATCGGGGGCGATCGATGCATATTCTCGGCTTTTATCCCGACGGCGATCGCCTTGAAGCTCCTCTGCGGGAACGCTTGCAGGGCCGGCGGCAGCGAGCGCAGCAGATGCTCGACAAACTCCATCAGTTGGGATATCCCCTGGAACTGCCCCAGTTGGGGGCAGGCGTGGCCCCGAGTCGCCCTCATCTGGCTCGGGCCTTGTTGGCGGCCGGATATGTCAACTCCTGGGAAGAAGCCTTCGATCGCTTTCTCGGAGAGGGAAAGCCGGCCTATGTTCCCTATGCCAAGTTTAGCGCCCAAGAAGGCATTGCTCTGTTGCGCTCGGGCGGTGCGGTTCCGGTTTGGGCGCACCCCTATTTGTTTGCTGGGGGAGAGGTAGACGAGGTTCTGCCTCATCTGGTTGAGGCCGGACTGATGGGGGTTGAAGTCTATCATCCCCATCATCGGCGATCGCAACAAGAGCGGTTACAGCAGCTCTGCCAAAACAACTCTCTGCTGATCACAGGGGGGACAGACTATCATGGTCCGGCAACAGGACGCGCCCCCAAAGCCCTCAATAGTTTTGCCTTGCCCTTGAGTCTGCTGGCACCCCTAGAAGCGGCCGCCGCCCACCTCAAATCCCATGAGGTGGGCTGATGACCGGCAAGGGAGATGCCATGAGCGAAAACCGAACGGGTGCGGTAGGACTCGAACCTACGACTCGCTGCTTAGAAGGCAGCTACTCTATCCACCTGAGTTACGCACCCAGTTTCTAAAAACTCGGGAAACCTATTTTCCCAGCCTATCACACCCCACTCAGAATCGAAACGTCTGACCCGGCAAAAACACGGAACAATGGTATCCGCCTCCGTTGAGGGCGAATTACGGGGTACACTAAGATTTAAACCATCCGACAGTAGTTGAGATAAGGTTGACGTCGGGGAACGTCAGCGTCGTCCCTGTGATCCCCTTGGGGCAGATGTCTGTCTGCGAGTACCATCGTTGATATGATGGTTTGCTGTGTCGCGACTCTGACGACACCCCACCTGTCGTGTCCCACACCATCCATCGACCCCG
>CAZXWM010000110.1:0-11014 GCA_964644215.1 uncultured Phormidium sp. | reverse complement strand
TGTACGGTTCTGAATGGGAGGGGGTAGCCGTGAGGTTACTCTCGACCCCTAATCGGATCGAGGCCTGACTTGATGAATGTAGCTTGGGAATGTAGTCCTTGTCTCAACAGTGATGACCGGATCGGGCTATGGTAGTTCAGTGGTGGCACGCAAATCGTCGATGGATCTTCTAGAGTATCAAGCCAAAGAGCTGTTCCGCGAAATGGACATTCCTGTCCTGCCCTCGCAAAAAATTCGTTGTCCCCAGGATTTGAAGGGGCTAAAAATACCGTACCCAATTGTGCTAAAGTCCCAAGTTCGCGCGGGAGGACGGGGTAAGGCGGGCGGGATTCGCTTTGCAACCAATACCATTGATGCGATCGCCGCCGCCCAAGCCATTTTTCATCTGCCGATTCAGGGAGAGTTACCGGAGATTCTGCTGGCTGAGGCTAAATACAACGCCTCGCAGGAGTTCTATTTGGCAATTTTGCTCGATCGCACGGCCCGCCGCCCGGTTCTTTTGGGATCGCCCTATGGTGGGGTTGAGGTCACGTTTACTCAGGACAAAATGCAGCGGGTGGTTGTGGATGAGGAGTTTTCCCCCTTCTATGCTCGTCGGTTGGCGTTGAAGATGGGTTTGAGTGGGGAGGCGATCGAAGCCGTTAGCCGTGTTATCAAGCGGATGTATCGCTTGTTTGTGCAGAAGGATTTGGATCTCGTGGAAATTAACCCCCTTGGGATTCGTGATAATGGCGAGGTGATGGCCCTCGATGGCAAAGTGACGGTCAATAATGAAGCCCTCAATCGTCATTACAATCTGACTCGGTTACTGCAAGAGCGTAATTTTGAGCCACTGAACCAGTCCTCGGTGTTTCCGGCTCATGATTTTGTTGAATTTGATGGCAAATTGGCAATTCTCTGTAATGGGGCCGGTTTAACGATGGCCACTTTTGATTTGGTCCGTGAAGCGAAGGGACAACCGGCTAATTTCCTCAATTTGGGCAGCGAACAAGCCTGGTATGGAACTGATGCTGACCCCCTCGAACGGTTACGATTGGGCCTCGATGCGGTGACGCGATCGCCCCAGGTGTCGGTGGTGTTGGTCAATCTCATCGCCGGCGTCACTCGCTGTCAGGATATTGCTACGACCTTGGTTGAGTTTAGTGAGGGTCTCGATCGCCCTTGTAAGTGGATTGTTCGCCTGGTTGGCGGCGATCTCGTCACCGCTGAAAAGACACTCAACGAGGCGGATTTGACGACGGTCAAAAGTCTCGATGAAGCTGTTTCTCTTGCTGTTAAAGCTGTTTAATTCAATCACCCATGCAGTTTACCGCTGATACGAAAGTTTTAATTCATGGCATCGCCGAACCCCTCGCTGCCACCCACAGCATCTTGATGAAGGCCTATGGAACCCAAGTGGTGGCCGGGGTAAGTCCCGGTTTAGGAGGCAGTGAACGGGATGGGATTCCCGTCTATGATTTGGTGGAAGTGGCCATGCAGGAGGTGGGGCCGATTGATGCGGCGGTGATTTTTGTGCAACCCTATTTGGTGTTGGATGCGGCCCTAGAGGCGATCGCGGCCGGGATTCGTCAGTTAACGATTGTCACTGAGGGAATGCCGCCGATGGACATGGTGAAGCTGATTCGCAAAGCTGATGCGACGGAAACTCTGGTGGTGGGACCGAGTAGCCCTGGGTTGATTATCCCGGTACAGAATATCCTCTTAGGGACTCATCCGGCGGAGTTTTATACGCCCGGTTCGGTGGGCTTGATTAGCCGTTGTGGAACCCTCACTTATGAAATTGCCCTTTCTTTGACGGAAGCGGGGTTAGGACAGTCGATTGGGGTCAGTATTGGTGGCGATGGGATTTTGGGGTCATCCTTTGCCCAATGGTTACAGATTCTTGATGAAGATGACAGTACCGAGGCGATCGTGATTGTCGGCGAGATTGGCGGTAGTGGGGAAGAGGCGGCTGCTAGTTATGTGGCCGAAGCGATTGATAAACCCGTGATTAGTTATGTGGCCGGCCGCCATGTTCCCAAGGGACGACGGCTAGGCCATGCCGGGGCGATCGCCGCCAATTTAAGTCATAAAACTGAGAAAAAAATCCAAGAAGCCGGAAGTTCTGCCCTCTTTGACCTCGATATTGGCACCGCAGAACATAAAATCAAAGCCTTTCAAGAGGCTGGTATTCCGGTAGCGGAACGTCCGTCAGAAATTTCTAAATTAGTGAAAAAAGCCTTGAAATAGAATAGATAATCAATAAGCGTTTGCTGTGTTTTTTATGATGTTAATTTTTTAACGTTATCCCAGTTTTCAAAATTCGTGCCACAGATGAGTGTAGGGGCGAACCCTTGTGGTCGCCCTCCCCCAGTGTTGATATATAGCAAGCATTTCGGAAAATGGTATTAAGGAGCTTCTAATCCTCACTAAATTGTATTTATTATTGAGGCAAAAAACATGGCGAACGCGAAAATTGGTTTAGGACATCCAACCCGAATCGCTTGGTTTTTTTTGGCACCGGCGTTAATCATGTTGACCATTTTTGTCCTCGGACCGATTGGCTATTTAATCTATCTCAGCTTCACCAGCGGTAGTTTCACCCGCAGCGGAATTCAATGGATTGGCCTAGCCAATTATGAACGGGCGATCGCCTCTGCGGAGTTTTGGCAAGTCCTGGGAAACACCCTCTATTTCTCCATCGCCACCATCATTCCTAGTATTATTATTCCCTTAATCTTGGCGGCTCTGTTAGAGAAGGCGATCGCCCTCAAATCCCTGCTACGAACGGCCTATTTTCTCCCCGCCATCACCTCCACCGTCGCCGTCGGCCTCGGCTGGCGTTGGCTCTTCCAAACTGATGGCCCCATCAATAGCCTTCTCGACAGCCTCGGCATCACCCCCATTCCCTGGTTAGGGAGTTCCACCTGGGCCATGCCGATTCTGATTCTCCTAAGTATTTGGAAACAACTCGGCTTTAACCTAGTGGTGTTTCTAGCGGGATTACAAGCCATCCCGCAATCTCGCTATGAGGCGGCCAAACTGGATGGGGCCAATGGCGTTCAGCAATTTCGCCATGTTACGGTTCCCGGCTTATACCCCACCCTAGTTTTTGTAATCGTCACAACCGCCATGTTTACCCTGCGTAGCTTTGAACAGGTCTATGTGATGACCGGAGGCGGTCCGTTGAACTCCACCAATATTCTCGTGTATTACGTCTATGAACAAGCCTTTGCCCTCTTTGACATTGGCTATGCCGCCGCCTCGGCCACCCTCTTGTTACTGGTGGCCCTCTCCTTGGTGACGCTTCAGCTTCAACTCACAGACGAATGAACAACGATGAGGAATGGCCTACACCGTGGGGGTCACGAGAATCTCTTGGTGATTTTCCACCACATCTTGTAAGGCATCCCGTAAGGTATCCGTCTTATGGTCGTCAGGAATTGGACCGAGGATATCAAACTTCTGCAAACGGGTTTGCACTTTTCCAGAACTGCCCACCACATAGACATCTAAGCCTTGCTTGAGGGCATCGTTAACCATTTTTTCCATCGCCAAAGAGGCAGTCACCCCTAACGTGGGAACTTGGCTAAAGTCCAAAATCAACACTTTGTATTTGCCAATCATTGAGTGACGCTGAGAAATGGCTTTCGCTGCCCCAAAACTCAGGGATGCTCCTAAGTGAATCAGCAACACTTTGCCTTTGACTTTCTCTAGCAACAATTTCTCTTCATGTTCAAGTAATTCAGCATCATCTGAAGCCGTAATCACTTTGACATTTTCGGCTTGAATATCCGAGAGACGCTGAATCGTTAGGATATTGGCAATGAAGACACCCGCACCGACAGCAACAATCAAATCCACAAAAATCGTCAGCAACATCACCCCATACATAATGGCGGCGGCTCTGATGGATAACCGATGCGCCCGTCTCAGGAAACTCCAGTCGATAATATCAATCCCGACTTTGAGGGCAATTCCCGCCAAAACAGCCAACGGAACCATTTGCGTCAAGGGAGCGGCAATAAAGACAAATATCAGCAGAGTCACCGCATGAAACATCCCGGAAATGGCGGTAACTCCCCCAACTTGGACGTTAATAACCGTGCCAATGGTCGCCCCAGCACCGGGTAAGCCACCACAGATTCCTGAGAGCATATTGCCAATGCCCTGACCAATCAGTTCTTTGTTGGAGTTATGTTCATATTGGGTCAGACTATCGGAAATAATCGAAGTCAGAAGCGAGTCGATAGAGCCGAGCATCCCTAAAACTAGGGCGTTGATGACCATCAATTGCAGGTCAGCACCCGAGACTCCTGAGAAGGTCGGTAGGTAAAATTCAGGTAAGCCGGCCGGAATCTCCCCAACAACTCTGAGTTGACCGGATAAGACGGTGGCGGAAATCAGGGTTCCCAAGACCAAGGCAATCAGTTGCGGTGGAACGGTTCGGGAGACACGAGCAGGGGTGAGAAAGAGTAACGCTAAGGTTAACGCTCCCAGACTCACTTCGGGGATACTGGCATCACCAATGAAACGGGGTAAGGCCGTCAGGGTGTTGACGATCCCTTGCACCCCCTCTTCGTTGAGATCTTTACCGAGAAAGGGGGGGATTTGCAAAATCAGCATGATGAACCCAACCCCAGACATAAAGCCTGAGACGACGGTATAGGGCATCAGGGTGATGTATTTGCCTAACCGCAAAATCCCGAAGAGGACTTGAAACAGGCCGGCCAGCATGACTACGGTAAAGGAGATGGCCCAGCCTTCGGGTCCGGGGTATTTGTTGGTAAAGGTGATAATGACGGCGGCCATGACCACGGTCATTGGTCCGGTGGGTCCGGAGATGAGGGTGGGAGTTCCCCCGAGTAAGGCGGCGAAAAAGCCCAGAATGACGGCGTTGTAGAGTCCGGCGATCGCCCCTGCACCTGAAGCCACCCCGAAGGCAAGGGCCATCGGTAAGGCCACAATGGCAGCGGTGAGTCCACCGAACAGATCACCCCGTAGGTTACGGGTGTGGATATAGTTCGTGATTTTCATAAATGACAGGTTTGGGTTGAGGTGGGGGCAGCCAGAGCCATCGGATAAAGGCTATTGAATCCAGGCAATGCGATCAGATTTGCCCATTGAGTTCTGTCTGTACCCGACCTATATTTAACATTGACTGGGCCGAATATAAAGTTTTTCTTATATAATTTTTACTTATAAAGCACGTCAGCTTGAACTATTGTTGTTCGAATCAACGCCAACAGGCGAGAGCTGGCATCCAAGTTGGATGCCAGCTCTCAGGAATTATGGGGGCTTGGGATCTGGCTTTTCCAGAGCCAAAGATACGCTAACCCCTAACAGAATGCAATTCTCATTTGGGCGAAAACCTATTCAAGATTGAAACGATTGAGCATCCGCTTTGCTCTCCCGTTCGGCCATGGTTTCGGCCAAGCGTATCCGGTGACGGCGGGAGACCACCTGCTCTGGGTCAACGCCATCAAAGGTCGGCGGAATCCAGGCGCGGACGACTAATAAACCTCCGAGGACGATGAGAAAAGAGCAAGCCGCCATAACCTGCACCCAGGGAGTTTCCAAAATGCCTCGGACAATGATTTCCCGTAGTACCGATACAATTGAAACCTCTACGGCGACTCCAATCGAAACCCGATGCTCTTTTAAATAAATAATCAGTAATCGGAACAATTCCACCAGAATTAACAAGAACAAAATATCGGACGTAACCCGAGGAAAGTCTAAAGGGGGCAACAGTGACAGAAACATCTCTCGCAATTGCATCACCATGAAGCTAAACAGGCCAACGCACAAGGAAATCACAATTAAGTCCTGCACTAGCTCCAGAAAACGAACGATGTGGATTCCATTGAACCAATTGCCCCAGCGAGGAGAAGGGTCTGCTGATGAGGGTTTCATAGTCATTAATAGTTACTAAAGTTACTAAGGTAAAGGGCAAAGAGGTGGTAGAAGCCGTCGAAATTCTCGATCTAACCGCCGCGTCGCCGGGCTAGGGGAGCGCCGGCAGACCGCGACTCGTCTGGGATTAGCTGCCCATCAGCGCCTGGGCCAGCCCGATGTAGAGCGGTATCCCCACAGCTAGGGCGATCGGTGTACCGACGGCTGTGGACGAGCCGATGTAGGCGGAGGGATTGGCCTTGGGAATACCGGCTCGTAATGTGGGCGGTCCGGAGATGTCTGAACTCGAGGAGGCGATGACGGCAAGGATTACAACGCCGCCAGGGCTGAATCCTGTGGTGATGTGGGCGACATAGCCGAGACCGAAGCCAATGAGGCCATGTAGCAGTGGTGCGATAAAGGCATATACGACGTACCACTGAGCCACCTTACGCAGCTCGCCGATTCTTGACCAGGCTTCCATACCCATGACCAACATCAGGATTGAAAGCAAGCCTCGGAAGAGGGGATTGAAGAAGCTCTCATAGACACTTTCGGGCCGGGTTAGGATGCCTAGAGCCAGACCGAGGAGCAATGCCGATAGAGCAGATCCCTGGAGGCTTTCCTTGATGATGGGCCAGATCTCGACCCGCTTGTTGGCGCTACTGCGCTGCTGGCTGAGATACTCCTGTCTGCTGCTGGGATACTCCGGCTCGCTGGGATATCCACCTGCGGCAACGGCCTGCTTGCTGACCGACTCCTGTTTGCTCAGAGATTCCTCTGCTAGAGCGCGCTGCTTCTGTTTGCTGGTATAAATGCTGGCCAAGACGATCGCCGTCACGAGGGCTGGGATGTCCATAAAAGGATACAGTGCCGCAGCCCAAGCTTCGTATTCCATGCCTTCGGATTCGAGCATTGTTAAGCCAGCGGCGAGGGTTGAGCCACTCACGGCACCGAATAAGCCCCCGGTGGCAATGGCATCAACGGTTTTGACTTTCGGCAGCCTGGCCAAGGTGTTACTGGCGATGAGCACGATCACGATCCCGATGATCGCAGCGAACAGGGCGGGCAATAGCATTTGTGCGAGATTAGCATTGCGGATGGCAATGCCGCCGCTCAGGCCGACTTTGATGAGCAGCATGAAGACGATGAACTTGTAGATCGCATCGGGAATTTGCAGTCGGCTATTGAGGGCAGCGACGACCATACCCCCAATTAGAAAGCCAAGGGTCGGGGATTGCAGCTTATCCCCGAAGCGCGTTAAGAAATCGGACAAGAACTCCATTTTGTAATTCCTCCTTCGGACTCCTCTAACGAGGAACAATGATTGTGAAATGAGCTTTAAAGGGTTGAAGAAAGTAGGGATGAAGCGCTTCATCCCTACTGCACATGTCTTAGGTAAATACCTGTCAACAGGGTGTTCAGAGGTGGGCGCTCTCCGAATGGGACTTGAGGGTGCTGCCGGACAGCAGCACCTTCTATAGATGAATGTCTATTAAGACCCAATTTTGTATGTGCTTACGTCTATGTGCTTAAGTCTATCTTAAAATCTGCACAAATTTGCGATCGCCCTATATGGATTGGCGAAGTAATCTTAAATACAAAGTATAAGTAGAGATTATGAATTACTGAAACTCATATCTATCGAGTCAATCTAACCCAGGTAACTCCCTCACGAGAACGGTTTAACCATCGGCGGTGAGTCTCATGGCTGGTTATTGCTGCACCAGAAAGTATAAGTTTTCTTTATAAAATACTTCTGCTAATCTGAGTCAATCTTGCTTAATAGCCTGTAGTGGATTCGCCGCTCTTTGCTATAAAGTTAAATATATCGTTCAAGGCACAACCATAGAGTCTTGTCTTGGATTTTCCTAGCCAAACACGTCAAGAGGTAACCCACATGACCCAAAAAGCCAGCAAGCTCGTCATCATCACGGAAAATTTGCTGCTGAAAAAGATCGCCAAGATCATCGACAAAGCCGGTGCTGCCGGTTACACGGTAGTTCCCGCTGGCGGTAAAGGCAGTCGTAACGTGCGATCGTCAGGACAACCCAACGTTTCCGACACCTCCTCGAATATCAAGATCGAGGTGCTCACGGCTGATCGGGAGATGGCGCTGAAGATTTCCGATGAGATCGCAGCGGAGTTTTTCGAGGATTATTCAGGCATCACCTATCTCTGTGATGCCGAGGTCTTGTTCGCACACAAGTTCTGAGTCCAAACTCCAGCAATTCTCATGTTTCCCAATGAGAATTGCTGCTCCAATGTAGCTACAAGCTCTGACGTTCCACTGGCTTGGGCGGCTCGACAATGAATTTTCCTGACCGGTTTGGCTAAAGGTCGCCAATATTTTATATTTGAGATTATATTTGAAATGATAGAATCAAAACCATTGATTTTTATCTATGGGTTACTGTGGCATTGAGCCTCTCCAGCCCACAAACTTTTCTAATAAGAATTTCTAATCAGACGGGTTAGGGCCAGATATCAGAGTGGTTCAGAATAAGGCTTAATGGCTGTTCTCTCCTGGAAACCTATGATCCAAGCGACGTTGCACCAATTGCGTGTTTTTGAAACTGTGGCCCGTCACGGCAGCTTTACCCGCGCCGCTGAGGAACTCTCTATCACGCAACCGACGGTCTCTGCCCAAATCAAGCATTTGACTCAAAGCATTGGTCTGCCTTTGTTTGAGCAAATTGGCAAACAGCTCTATCTCACCCAAGTCGGGGAAGAACTCCTCAACACCTGTCAGACAATCTTTGGACAGCTTGCGAACTTCGAGATGATGGTGGCCGATCTCCAAGGCGCAAAACGAGGAAAGCTACGACTTGGCGTTGTAACGACGGCCAAATACTTTGTTCCCCGTCTGTTGGGTTCCTTTTGTCAGCAACATCCAGATATTGATGTCTCGCTACAAGTGAGTAATCATCAAAAGCTGGTGCAGCGGATGTTGAAAAACCAGGACGATTTTTATATTCTCAGTCATCCTCCTGAGGATCTCGATTTGGTGGTGACCCCCTTCCTAGACAATCCCCTGGTGGTGGTGGCCGCTCAGGATCACCCCTTAGCGAATCAAGCTCAAGTCCCCCTCAAAAAGCTGCGAGGGGAGGCATTTATCATGCGAGAACAGGGTTCAGGAACTCGTCGGGCGGTGCAACAGGTGTTTGACCGTCATAAAATTACCGTCAATGTCCGTTTGGAATTTAGTAGTAATGAGGCGATTAAACAGTCGGTGATGGGTGGTTTGGGAATTTCTGTGCTGTCTCTTCATTGTTTGCGCCCGGATTATCAACAAGGAGAGTTAACGATTTTGGATGTGAAACAGTTTCCGATTCCTTGTCGTTGGTATATTGTTCATCCTTCTGGGAAACAGCTTTCGGTGTTAGCAGAGGCGTTTTTAAAGCATCTTTTGCTTGAAAGTAAAATGATTTCTCTGAAACAAGCCTCCTAGAGGGATAGTTGTTATTAAATGTCCCTCTAGGATATGAGGCGTGGGTTAGTTTAGATAGGGGATGAAGACGGAGTAGAGTCCTCGTAGGTCTCCGACTTCAAAGTCATAGGCTAAATCTTGGGGATAGTTATTTTTGACAAATTCTGGGCGATCGCCTTTGCGTCCATGACAAACCTGACAACTGGCTTCAACATTAATGCGACGGAAATAGCGCGCACCTTGTTGTCCGTTGAGGGTTTCTTCATCCCAATATCCGACCAAGGTGGGGTTTTCTTTGAAAAGGTTTAAGGCAAACTCAGCACTCTCGGTTTTGGGGGCATGGTTGGGGTTGCGATATTTTTCAGCAATTTGTTGAACCGTCCAACCCGTCTCTTGACTCAGTTGTTTGGCCCGCATTCCCACGGGTTTGCAGACTTGTTTGAAGGTTTCGAGGGTGGGTTCGATGTCGGTTCCTTCTAGGCCCGAGGCCAGTTGCGATCGCATCCCATCGAGTTGTTCAATTTGCGTGACGGCCTCGGAGAGTTCCTCTGGGTTGAGGGATTGGGCCAGAAGCGGAGTCTGCCAGAGGAAGACTGCCACCAGGGCGATCGCCATCAGGGAGAGGCGACGTAGCCAAGGGGTGATGATCATACAAAAATTGTCCAGATATGTGAGTTACAACAGTTGAGTGAGGCTTAAGCTCAACCTTGTTCAATTATAAAACTACATCGTAGAAATGAGGCATAAGGGTGTCTTATCCCTGGCCAGCCAACGCGGAACGGGCAAAATATACTAATCTGAACACAGCACTCGCGACCAACTCGAAACTCATGGCAGAAGAAGACAAACAAGCTAAAACCACCACCGCTGCTGACAAAGGTGGGAAAAAGAAAAACGAAAAGCCCCCCGCCGTCGAAGATAAACCCTTCGCCGACTTCATGCACCAAGACTACCTCCCTGCCTTAAAACAGGAACTTCAGAACCAGGGAATCGAGGATTTGGACTTGAAATTCGAGAAGCGTCGGGTTCCGCCCCTCGATACCAAAGGGGACTGCTGGCAAGTCATCGGTACCTGGCAAGGGGGCAACCGTCGTTTTGTGGTCTATTTCCCCAAAGCCGATATCAAAGGACCTCGGGCCTTCTCCTGTTCCGCCGACGGAACCCACCCCAGTACCATCGAACCCTTCCTCATGGACGAACGCAAGATTAAGCTGCCCCTGTTAGTCTTTGGCGTAGTCCAGCGGTTAAACGCCCAGAAATGGCTGGCCCGGAACTAAATTCGACCCCAGCGAGGGAGAGACGACGTTACCGAAACCTGAGATAATAGCTCTTGTGGTTTTGCCCCAAAACAAGCATGGTAGCGCTTTCCGAATCTCCCTTTTCCCCCGCCCAAATCGCCGCAGAAGGACTCAAACCCGGTGAATATGATGAAATCGTCCAACGGCTCGGGCGACATCCCAATCGCGCCGAATTGGGGATGTTCGGGGTCATGTGGTCAGAACATTGCTGCTATAAAAACTCCCGTCCGCTGCTGAAGCACTTCCCCACGACAGGCGATCGCATCCTCGTCGGTCCTGGCGAAAACGCGGGAGTCGTAGATTTTGGCGAGGGGTTGGCGATCGCCTTCAAAATCGAATCCCACAACCACCCCTCCGCCGTCGAACCCTTCCAAGGCGCCGCCACCGGCGTCGGCGGCATCCTGCGGGACAT
>CAZXWM010000109.1:0-11018 GCA_964644215.1 uncultured Phormidium sp. | reverse complement strand
AACATTGTTGCAGCTCACGGCTACTTCGGTCGCCTGATCTTCCAATACGCTTCCTTCAACAACAGCCGCTCTCTGCACTTCTTCTTAGGTGCATGGCCCGTTGTCGGAATCTGGTTCACCGCTCTGGGCATCAGCACCATGGCGTTCAACCTCAACGGTTTCAACTTCAACCAGTCCGTCTTGGATAGCCAAGGTCGTGTTATCAACACCTGGGCTGACGTGATCAACCGCGCCAACCTCGGTATGGAAGTGATGCACGAGCGTAACGCTCACAACTTCCCCCTCGACTTGGCTGCTACCGAAGCTCCTTCCATCAACGGCTAATCTTAGCCCTTGGGAAGTTAGCCAACGTGGTTAACTAAGACTCGAAAAAAGCGTCCTCCTCGGAGGGCGCTTTTTTTTTGGCCATGGTCCTAAAGTTTTGTTTGGGCCGGTATAGCAGTCAAAGATTGCCTTGAGACACTCCGAGTTGGGAGATAACCATCTACTTGCTCCCTGTTGCCTATTGCCTTCTTCTCCATCCGGCTTAAAGTGTATCCGGGTCAACCCCCAGTTCTTGCAGCTTAGCTCTGAGCCTAACATTTGTCTGACGTTCCGCCTCAGCTGCCTCCTCAGGAGTGGGAATCAGAGTCTCCTCAGGACTAAAAAAGCGCAAACGCTCCTGATGAATCCCCAAATAGAGTCCCAACTGCTGACTCCATAACCATCCCTGAGCATTAGCCTCTAACGGATGATAGGCCCCATCGACTAAATGAAAGCCCTGAAACTCCAAGCTGTGGGGGTCAAACCAGAAATAGTCGGGAGTTCTGAAGATATCCTGATAAATCTCCTTCTTGAGTCCTCGGTCGGTTTTAGCCGTACTGTCTGAAAGCAGTTCAATAATAAGATTGGGATATTTGCCCTCTTCTTCCCAAACCACCCAACTTTTGCGGGGTTGGTTGGGGGTTGCGCGCACCACGAAGAAATCGGGACCTCGGAAATACTCAGATTTTAGTTGACGAGGACTATAGTAAATCGTCAAGTTCCCGGCGCAGAAGTAGTCCTGACGGTCTTTCCAGAGCCAGTTAAGGCAAGATATCAGCAGCAGAATTTGTTGGAGATGTAGGGAACTTTCCCAGGGGGGTTCATCACTGGGGAGGTCACTGGGGGGAAAGATAATCTCATCCGTTGAGATAGTCTCTGAGACGGTTTCGGGAAGCGTCTGCGCGGGATTCGAGAGGGAAGCAGACATGGTGAGGATTCTCGCTTGTCTAAACTGACCTTAGTTTAACAAGTTAGCTCTGTCCCCCCAGAACCACCTCATCATAAATCTCACTCACCGCCATCTCAACCTTCACAGACTTGAGGGGAAGGATATCTCCCGCCGTGAAGCGTTGTGGTTGCCAAAATCCCGAGTCATCTCGATGGTAAAGTTCGACTTCGGCCCGGTCTTGGCGGACTAGGAGATAGTCTTGCAAACTGGGTAGGGTTTGATAGTTGAGGCGTTTTTCCCGGCGGTCTAGCTTTTCGGTGGAGGGAGACAGAACCTCCACAATCAGACAGGGACGGGTTTTATAATATCGCTGCTGGTCTTGGGGGTCACACGTCACCATCACATCGGGATAGTAGAAGATATCTGAGCGATTCACCTCATCTTGAATCTGAACTTTCATATCGGCGATGAAGGTTTTGCAGCCACTTCCCCGTAGATGGGAGAGTAAAGACGCATAGAGATTTCCGGCGATGCGATTATGTTCCTCGCTTCCACCGGTCATGGCGAAAATCTCACCGTTGAGATATTCGTGGCGAATGGGACTATGTTGTTCTCCTTGGATATAGTCGGGGATGGAGAGGAAGGCGGGGGCGGTATTCATGACGGGTCACTAGGGGGTAATTGATGAAGAGGGGAAGGCTTTGTTGGGGATTTTGTTTTTATTGTAGTCAGCGTCTGGTCAGATCGGGCTAGAACCGATCGCCCCCGGTTCTCGTATCCCTAGTGATAGTATTCACAGGTTTAATCATGAAGCGTTCTCTGAGAATTTTGGGGAAAACCGCCGCGATTGTTGTTCTGTTCGGATTTGGGGGATTGGTGGCCCAGGCGGGGGGTTGGGATAATTTTAAACTTCGCTATTTCAGCATGACTCAGGTTCTCAATCATACGGAAAAAGCGGTTGAGGATGCGCAACAGTCTGCGTCACCGGGTCAAGACCCTCGTGTGAATCCCTCGGAACTCCTCAATGGGGGTCCTCCGAAAGATGGTATTCCCAGTATTGATGATCCCAAATTTGACTCGGCTGCGACAACGCCGTTTGATGAGAGTCAGGAGGTGATTGGGATGGTGGTGAATGGGGAAGCGAAAGCCTATCCGATTGGGATTCTCAATTGGCACGAAATCGTCAATGATACGATTGGCGGGGTGAATGTGAGTGTGACCTATTGCCCACTCTGTGATACGGCGATCGCCTTTGAGCGAGGAGACACCACGTTTGGGGTCTCGGGACGACTTTATCAAAGTTGTCTGGTGATGTACGATCGCCGTGATGATAGTCTCTATGCCCAACCCTGGGGACTGGGGGTGGTGGGGGCTCAAGTCAATCAGAGTTTAGAGCGGGTTGCGGCGGTGAAAACCCAGTTGGGGAATTGGTTAGAACGCCATCCTGATAGTCAAATTCTCGCGACGGAGACGGGCCATGAGCGGGATTATCAGCGTTATCCCTATGGCAGTTATAACCGCGATCGCACTCTCGTCTTCCCGGTTCGCAATCAAGACCAATTAAGCTTGCATCCCAAAGATGCCATCAGCTACATTTGGCAAAGCGACGAGAATACCCCCCAAGGACGGTTTTCTGGGGAAAGTCTGCAACTGGTCCATGAGGAGATTCGCCAAGTCGGTGAACAAACGGTGCAACTGGGGGGACAGTCGCTGCGAGTCTTCTGGGATGAGGACTTGGAGACGGTTCGAGTTGAAGACGCTCAGGGACATCAAGTTCCCGCCGCCACGGCCTTTGCCTTTGTCTATCCTGCGTTTATGGAGTCCTCGGGGTCGGTGAACTAGACTAGAGATGTGCTTTGCGAGTCTGGAAGTGACCAACCGTTGAGCTGATTTTACCCCTTCGACTCCGAGGACAGTCCCGAGACACCCTCCTCGGTATATTCATTGCCAGGCAACTCCAAACAATAGCCAGCTCCATACACCGTTTTAATATACTTCGGATGGCGAGGATCTGGCTCCAACTTAGTGCGTAAATGGCGAATATGCACCCGAATCGTCTCGATATCATCATTAGGATCATAACCCCAGACTTCCTTGAGGATATCGCTCGGGGACACCGTCTGTCCGTGACGTTGCAGCAGACAATGGAGGAGTTCAAACTCCAAATGGGTGAGTTTGACGGTTTTATTGAACCAAATCGCTTCAAAGCGCTCAGGAACCAACGTCAACGAGCCATAATTGAGGATTTCTGTGTGTTTCGCCGCTTGAGGAATGCGATCGGTACGCCGCAGCAGAGCGCGAACCCGGGCCAACATCTCCTCAATCTCAAAGGGTTTCGTCATGTAGTCATCAGCACCGGCGTTAAACCCTTCGACTTTCTCTTGAGTTTGCCCCAAAGCCGTCAACATCAACACCGGAATCTCCGCCGTGCGCTCATCTCGGCGTAGCCGTTGACAGACTGTAAAGCCATCCACCTTCGGCAGCATCAAATCCAAGACAATCAAATCGGGAACTATCTGCATCGCCAAGGCTTGCGCTTTCACACCATCTTCGGCTTGACTTACTTCATACCCTGCCATTTCCAGGTTGATGGCAACCAGTTCAGAAATGGCAGGGTCATCGTCGATGACGAGAATCCGGGGCATCGTTTACAACTCTTAACAATCTGAGGGTTAATCTTATCCGTTAGGTTAAGGTTTATGACGAACCATTACGGAAGACAAAAAAACCTTTACTGATTATACGCTTTGTCATCCAATTTCGTCAGAAAAATTTAAGAATTGCGGCGAGTTGTCTGGCCCAGAGAGATTCTCAAGCCCCGACGGAGGGTTGAACCGCCTCGCTGGAGAAAACTTGTCCCCCAGATACCTGCAAAATCTGAGAACTGTCGAGCCACTGGGCATCAAACGCCCCCAAGTGGGTGGTGGAGATGAGGGTTTGGAAGCGATCTTCGATGGTTTCGAGGAGTTGATTTTGTCGTTGCAAGTCCAACTCCGCCAAGACATCATCGAGGAGTAACACTGGCGGTTCCCCGACCACCGCCTCAATCAGTTGCAATTCCGAGAGTTTCAGGGCTAACACCAGCGTCCGCTGTTGGCCTTGGGAGCCATAGCGTCGGGCCGGGGTGTCGTTAATCGAGAGCATCACTTCATCCCGGTGGGGGCCGGTGAGGGTGGTTCCTTGGTGTTGTTCGGCGAGGTGGCGATCGCGCAATTGCTGTAAAAACCGCTGACGCACGGCTTCAGCATCGTTAAAATCCCGCACATCTTGCACCTGGGGGGCATAATCAACGGACAAACGCTCTGTTTGACCACTAATCTCCCGATGCCAGGTTTGCGCTAAGGGAGCCAGCCGCTGAAGCGCTCGCCACCGTCGTCGCATCACCCGCGCTCCCGCCGTCGCCAATTGGAAATCCAACACCGAACGCATGGCCTCATCGCTCCTCTGAGAGCCGCTACGACGTTGTTTGAGTAGGGCATTGCGGTGGCGTAAAATCTGGCTATAGTCTTTTAATAAATGGGCGTAGAGGGGTTCGAGTTGAATCACGAGGCCATCGAGCCAGCGGCGGCGATCGCCTGGGGAACCGCGCACTAAGTCCAAATCCAGGCTAGAAAACTCCACCACATTCAGCAATCCCAGGAAATCCACCTGACGGCGACAGGCTTGGCGATCGACAAATACGGTACGGCGGCCCGATCGCCGCAGCCGAATTTCTAACTCAATCTCCCCAGTGATGCGTTCGAGGCCGCCGCGAATTTGTCCCAGAGCCGCGTCATTTTGCACCAACTCGCGATCGCTCGTGGCCCGTTGGCTTTTCAGAGTCGACAGCAGGGCCACACTTTCTAGGAGATTCGACTTTCCCTGAGCATTATTCCCCACCAGAATCGTTTTCGGCGCGGTAAAGTTCACCGTTTGGGCCGTATAGTTACGGAAAGCTTGCAGATTCAGGGACTTCAAATACACGTTAAAGGGAGAGGTGAGGGGGCCATTAGCGAAAAATGTCAGGAACCCGTTGACGTAGGGCCTGATTCAGTTCCCGGAGGCGCGATCGCATCTGCCAATACCAGGCGACACGTTCGCGATAATGCAGAGACAACAGCCGCTGATCACGAACCCAGTCATAGGCATTTTGGGCCAGTTGTCGTCGCCAAGGGGTATCTGTCAGCAGACGGCGGAACTTCTGCTCAAACTGAGCGAGGGTTTCGTATATTACCCCAGTTTGTCCCTCTTGCACCGACGCGGCGTAAACCGTCGGACTAGCTAACACCGCCACCCCCTGGCCCGCCGATTCGATAAACTTAAGGTCCGACTTCATGGAGTTAAACTCGGTGTTGTTGAGGGGAAGCAAGGCTACATCCGCCTCTCGCAGCAGTTCCTGATAGCGATGATAGGAACAGGTGGGTTCAAAGCGCTTGTGAGGCGTCTCCAGGATATTGAAGAAGCGTTGATCATGGACGACTTGCACCTCGATGCGATCGCCCAACGGCTTAAGAACCCGATTTATTCTATCAACCAACGGTTGCCAATCCCGTTCTCGGTTCAAGGCCCCAAAAAACACCGTCACCCGGCCATCCTGACGATACTCTCGCGCTGGGGGAAGTTCCGGGAGTTGATTGGGAAACACCTTGACATAGGGATTAAACTGACGCAAAAACTCCGCCAGGGGTTCGGTGGAGGTTTGGATACAGTGACAACTGCGATAGGTAATAAAATCAGTCTCAATATGCTCTTTCCAAAAGCGTGGATCATCATCCATCTCGACAACAATCAGATATCCCGCCTCAATCAACTGACGTTGTTTTTGGACTGCATTGGCTTTTGTCAGGCGCGATCGCTGCCAAATAAAGACCTTTTCCTCTCCCGGTAACGCCGCATTCAAATTTACATTATAGAGGTGAGCATCGGTGCGAACTCCAGGAATAGTGCGAATACAGCGATCGGGTTGATACACCCGTACCTGATCCGAGGCAATTTTAGAAATCATCGCCGTCTGCACAAACAGTCGTTTCGGCGGCTGCTCCTCTTTCCAAGCTCGTACTAAATAGGCTTGGGTGCTGCTGCGTTTCTGATAGCCATCTGCTGGGATTTTATAGGCATCTAAGACAGGTTTAAGCTTCTCTTTAAATTCCCGAAATTCCTCAGTATTGTCTCCACAACGCTCCATTTCAAAGAGTTTTAAGTTCGCCGCCGCAAAGTTTTTTTGAATATCATCAACATCCAGGGTATCCTGATGCTTACCTTTAAGCAGACCTAAAATAGCGCGCCAGTAGTGAGGATTAGGAACTGCACAAACAACCTGTCCGCCCTGTTTTAACCACAAACGAATGGTTTGCAAAAGCTTAACCGGTTCTGTCAATTGGGCTAAATTTTTAGAAATCATCACACAGTCAACGGAACCCGGAGCGATATTTAGATTCGCCAGTTGAGGAATAGGAGAATAAAACACCTGATCTAATTGATGTTTAGCCGAAATAAGTTGCTCACGAGTATCATCAATACCAAGATACTGTCCATGAGGATTGATACCTTTATAGACAAATCCCCGCTCTCCTGTCTCGCAACCAATTTCTAGCACCAGTTTAGCATCTGGTGGAATCAAATAGACTAGAGAATCCTTTAATGTGCTTCCCGTAACCTGTTGCCGTTTTCCTGGCAAGTAAATCGAAACTTGAGGGTGAGTATCGAGTTTTAGTCGTTCTAAATCTGACTGATACTTTTGAAAAATATGACGACGCAATCGTTGTTTTTTTTGCTCACCGCCCCGCAGATTAAAATGGTCTCCAATGCTCTCTTTACGAATATGATAGTGTAAAATTGCTTCAGGAACCGGTTTACCAATAAACCCCTGAAGGGCTAGGGCAATAAACAGCTCGTAATCTTCCAACAACAGTAAATTAGCGTCAAAACCTCCCACAATTTCCAAGGCTTTGCGGGATAGCAACGAATTAACATGAATAAAAGGCGATCTGAGGAGTTTTTCGATTGACCAGGGTTGAGCGGTTACGGTATGGTTCCTATCTCCAAACAAAACCATAGTCGGGTAAAGCGGGCAATACTCATCTGGGAGTTGTTCTGCTTGGTTGACTAAGGTTTCAATATAGCCTGGACCAAAATAATTATCGGAATCTAGGGGCAAAATATATTGACCTTTAGAGACAGAAATCGCTAAATTTCGGGCGGCTGCGACTCCGATGTGTTTGGCTGATTTGAGGAGAGAGAAGGAAAACTGCGATCGCAACTCCTCTAAATACTCAACCGTACCATCAGTTGAGCCATCATCAATCACGAGATGTTCAATATTAGGATAGTTTGATTGTTGAACTGACTCCAAGGCTCGGCGAATATAGCGTGTCTCGTTGTAGCAAGGGGTGATCAGACTAACTAAGGGATTTGACATGGGGGAAGAAGGGAACAGGGAACGGGGAACAAGGAACAGAGAACAGAGAACAGGCATAACCCACCCCTAACCCTTCTCACCAAGAGGAGAAATAGAGAGGTTTAGCCATTTTCGATGACTTTTCGTTGCAGTTGTTGTTGTTCGACGGCTTCAAAGAGAGCTTGGAAGTTACCTTCGCCAAATCCTTGAGCCGTGAGGGTTTTTCCCTGAACCTGAAGCGAACGACGTTCGATGAGTTCAAAGAAAAAGGTGGGTTCCTCAAAAATGGGTTCAGTGAAAGTTTGCAGGAGTAACGCAGGATAATTAGCATCTTGCCAATCAGCGAGAATTTCTGCCTCAACCAATTGCTGCCATTCCCATTCTTGCAAACAAAACCCCGGTTTTTGACGTAAGGCATCATAATAAGTTCCAGGAACCCTAAGAAACGATAGCCCCAATTGTCGAAGTCGCGGCACCCAATGCAGAATATCGGGAGTTTTAAGGGCAATATGTTGAATCCCAGCCCCCCGATTGTGATCCAAAAACTCTTGAATTTGGGAATTGCCCGATGTGGGTTCGTTAATGGGGAACTGAACCCCCGTTTGAGGATGAACCAAGACTTGGGAATGGAGTGACGATCGCGCGGTGGCGATCGCAAACTGTTGTTTCGGCTCAAACCCCAACACCTGGCCATACCACTCTACCGCCGCCGCTAGATCTCCGGCCGGCACATTCAGCACACAATGATCGATCGCCACCACCGGGCCAGATTTCGGCCAGTTCTCAGAAACCGTCATTGACTGCTCGCCTTCGAGATCGCCTTCAATCAACGTATGTCGCAGAGAACCCCAGGCGGCGATTTGAGCCATCCGTTGCCCCGTCGAGGAATCGTGAGGCCGTCGAGTCACCCTAACCTGGGGATGAGCGCAGATTTCCGCCACATTTTGCACCCTTAGAGCGATGTCAGCCACCCCTGGAGGGTGTTTTTGCAAAAAGTCAGCAACAGGGCTATTTGGGGAGCGAGGAGAGGAGAGATGAACCCGCAGCTTGCCACGAGTGAGGCATTCTTGGTGAGTCTCAGGGGTCAACAGACAAGGTTGAGCGTCAAAGCCAAACCGATGCACAAACCAGTCACGCCAAACTCTTGCCGAATCAACGTAGAAGTGAACGTGGTTGATCTGTACCATATTCTATAAGAGACGCCGTAGATGAGATAACAAAGTCGGTCAGGAGCCAGGGAAATGATGGGTGGACAGGTGACGGAACGTGCAGAGGATTGGCTAAAGACTTGGGCTAATAACTCGACTGGGGGAACACTTGTTCCTTGGCAAGATGTGAGTGAGGCCGATCGCCATCGCCTCAGAGAAGCGACAACCGGGGAGACTCCCGAAGCCATCCTCTATCCCCACAGCGTCGAGGCCTTAACCGAAGCGATGCGGTTCGCCCATCGTCGAGGAATTGCGGTAATTCCCATGGGGAGTGGCTCTAAACTCCATTGGGGAGGACTTGTCGAGAACGCTCCCTGGGTGATTTGTACCCGCCAGCTCGATCGCCTCGTCGAACACGCCGTCGGAGATTTAACCGTCACCGTCGAAGCCGGGGCGAAATTGCGGGCCGTTGAGGAAATTTTAGCGAAATCTCAGCAGTTCCTCGCCATCGACCCCACCTATGCCGATGATGCCACGATTGGCGGAATTGTGGCCACGGGAGACATGGGAAGTTGGCGACAGCGATATAACAGCATTCGCGATCGCCTGATCGGGATTTCCTTTATCCGCCATGACGGGGAACTCGTCAAAGCCGGGGGACGAGTGGTGAAAAACGTCGCCGGTTTTGACTTAATGAAACTCCTCACCGCCTCCTACGGAACCCTGGGAGTCATTACCCAGTTAACCTTCCGTCTTTATCCCATCCCAGAGACTTCGCAAACGCTCCTTCTGACAGGGGAACCCGCCCCGATTGGTGATGCAGTCATGGCGATTCGCCGCTCATCGGTGGTTCCCACCGCCCTCGATCTCCTCTCGGGGGGACTGGTGTATGAATTGGGGCTAGGGAATGAGAAAAACGGCGATCGCCTCGGTTTAGCCATTCGCCTGCAAAACGTGGCCCCGAGTGTACAGCAACAGGGCGATCGCCTGCGGGAGTTAGCCGAAACCCTGAATTTAGAGCTTAAAATCTTTGACGACGACGCGGAACAGGACATTTGGCGGCGATCGCAAGGCCAACTCGAACAAGGAAGCGGCGGCGATCGCCTCTTGCTCAAATGGGGAGTCCGCCCCACCGCCATGATCGCCACCCTAGGGGCGTTAGACCGCCTTCTCACTCAAATTAAGAGTCCCGCCGAGACAGCACCGGCGATCGCCCGCTTCTACGCCGGAAGTGGCTTAGGACATCTCAACCTGCCCCGTTCCCGAGTCACCAGTCATCTTCTCGGACAACTTCGCCATCATTGTCAAGCCAACGGCGGCTTCCTCACCGTATTAGAAGCCCCCCAATCCCTCAAACGTCAATGTGATCCCTGGGGCTATGCGGGGAACGCTCAACGAGCCATGGAACAGATTAAACGCAAGTTTGACCCCCAAAGCCGCCTCAGTCCCGGACGATTCATCGTTTAAGCCCCAGGAGCCATCCGAGGGAAGCGGCAAGAAATCGATATATGATTGATGTCAACGTCAACAAAATTTTTTTGACAAAACACTCATGAATAAACTCAAACAGCAGATTTCTCTAGTTAGCGAACTCCTCTTTGCTCAGGAGACTCGCGAGATCTATGCCAAATCCTTTTCCTTAACCGGCAAGCTTCTCAAGGAAATTTTCACCCTACTTTGGATGGTCTTTTGCCTAATTTTCCTCGTCTTTTTCTGGGCTGGGCAATACGTTCGACAAATCACCTATAATACAAAAGTCTGGTATCAAAACCAAGAGAATCAGCACAGCGAAAATCGTATCGCCGACTTCAGTCAATCGTTACTCGACGTTGGTTCTTCAGGAAGTCGCTATGTCATCAGCCAAGCCAAACAGCAATTGGGAATCCAAGGCGATCCTAAACCGATCCCGGCGATCGCCCCCGTCGCCACCGTCAACGCAGAAACCGTCCCCGATGATGATGATGGTGGTGAAGACGCAAGTGAAGACGCAAGTGAAGACACAAGTGAAGACACAAGTGAAGACACAAGTGAAGACACCCATGATGATGTCACTCCGGCAGAATCCCAACCCGAACCCGAACCCGAACCTGAATCTCCAACATCTCAGTCTCCCGAACCCAATCAAATCGCCGATCCCTTCGACGACTCCGACGACTCCAAACCCAACGAAACCGCCTAACCCCTAACCCCCCAAAATTCAACGCTCAATATAGGGGCATTTTTCGCCCCTACCCGATTGCCTATTTGCCTCTTGCCTCTTGCCAGAAGAGGGCGACCATAAAGGTACGCCCCTACCCTCTTG
>CAZXWM010000108.1:9063-11023 GCA_964644215.1 uncultured Phormidium sp. | reverse complement strand
GGGAACAGGGAACAGGGAACAGGGAACAGGGAACAGGGAATAGGGAATAGGGAATAGGGAATAGGGAATAGGGAATAGTGCATAAAAAAAGCCCGCCGGGGCGGGCGGTCGGTTGTGAGGAGAACCTCTTACAAGGATTGACTAGCTGTTGCTGGTTTCGGCTTCGAGTTGTTGAGGTTGGCTGTCGCCGAAGACGTTGACTTTAACCACCCGATGGACGGCTTCAGGGGCTTTGGGAAGGGTTAGGGTGAGAACCCCATCTTGATACTCGGCTTTGGCTTCATTGTTCACCACGGGAAGCGGTAGGCTGAGGGTACGACGGAATTTGCCCACGGGGAACTCGCTGTAGAAGCGTTTGTTGTCTTCACCGGGTTGGGGTTTGTGGTACTCGCCGGCGATCGCCACGCTTTCACGGGTGACTTCAATATCTAGGTCATCACGATTGATGGCCGGGAGTAAAGCCCGTAGGATAAAGGCGTCGCCTTGTTCCTCAAGTTGGATGGGAATTGACCAGTTGCGAGAGTTATCTTCTCCGGCAATTTCGTTAAAGGCGCGGTTGATTTGACGTTCGAGGCGTTCGAGTTCGTTGAAGGGGTTAAGGGTGTAGAGTTGCATAATTGATGTCCTCCCAATTTGCTGTTTTAAACTGCCTTGGGGAGAGGTTTGTTCTCCCTTCGTTGTTGTTTTCATTGTGGCGTTTGTATTGGAAAACTGAAAGGCAGACAACCGTACTGAAAAGATGCTACTTCCCGAATTTCGGTTGACAACACTAGGAGATTGGAGAACCGAACCGGGGGAGGAAGGGAACAGGGAACGGGGAACAGAAAAAACGTAGGGGCGACCTTTTTGGTCGCCCTTTTCCGGCAAGAGGCAAGAGGGATGGGCTATCTGGAGGGGGGTGAGGTTCGTTTCATTACATCTAGGATTCGCGATCGCCCGTACTCTGGGAAGAGCCTACACCTGAATAATGCCGATGAATTGGTTTATTACTGATGATGGAGACTGCCAGTCTCTCGAATTTCCAGCTTGGACTCCCTATCGTCCTTACCGACTTTATCGATTTCTCACAGAACTTGAGGATATCCTGGAGGAGATCAAGAGCGATCGCCGGCGATTGGAGGCGATCGCGCCTCGGGTGTGCGAGTTCCTCGAAACAGCAACCTGGCTCGATAGCGCCTATGTTCCCCCGGATGCGCAACGGGGTTGGTCTGTGTCCAAACTCTATACTGAACAAGACTACCCTCTGACGGTACAACTGGTGTCTTGGAAACCGGGGGCAACATCGACGATTCATAATCATGCCACTTGGGGGCTAGTGGCGATGTTGGCTGGTTGTGAACGGAATCACTTTTGGCGACGGACTGAGGGGGATGTGATTGAGAAAGTGGGCGATCGCATCGTCTGTGAAGGGGAAATGATCACCTTTAGCCCCGGTGCGATTCATTCGATTGAAGCCTTGGGCGATGAACCGACGATTTCCTTTAACCTCTATGGGGAAACCGATTTCCCGAAACGCTTTAAGTTTGATGCGAGCGCCCAAACGGCGGAACATTTTTGAGGTGGTTTAAGCCATCACCATGCCACCATCGACATTTAGGGTTTGTCCGGTGATATAAGCGGCCGCTGGATCGGCTGCTAGGAAGCGAATCAGGCCGGCCACTTCTGTCGCGTCGCCAAAGCGTCCCAAAGGGATAAACTTGAGGATCTCATCGGCTTTAATGTCATGAGTCATGTCAGTGGCAATAAACCCCGGTGCAACGGCATTCACGGTAATGCCTCGGCTGGCCAGTTCTTTGGCCACGGTTTTGCTGAAACCAATGACACCGGCTTTGGCGGCACTATAATTCGCCTGTCCGGGATTACCCATCTGTCCGGCGACGGAGGCGATGTTGATAATCCGTCCTGCTTTTTGTTTTAGCATCAGTTTGGTGACGGCGCGGGTACAGAGAAACACTCCTGT
>CAZXWM010000108.1:5835-9053 GCA_964644215.1 uncultured Phormidium sp. | reverse complement strand
GGCTTCATGCGCATTAATAGGGTATCGCGGGTAATGCCGGCATTGTTGACGAGGACATCGACTCGTCCCCAGGTGTCGGTGGCGGCTTTAATCAGGGCGTTGGCTTCGTCTTCTTGGGAGACATCGGCTTTGACGGCGATCGCCTCGCTTCCCATGGCCTGAATTTCAGTGACCACGTCCTCGGCGGCGGCACTGGAATTGGCATAGTTAACGACGATCTTGGCCCCTTCGCTGGCCAAGGCTAAGGCGGTGGCCCGGCCAATGCCTCGGGACCCACCGGTAACGATCGCCACTTTCTCCTTGAGGTGTTGCAAATTTGCGGGTAAAGCGTCCATAGCTGAATGTCCTTATTCTCGGCAAGAGTCCCTATTTTAAGGTGTCAAGGTCGTTTGAGAAATTGGTCAGGCTAGGTCAAACAGTAGTAGTTCTGTAGGGCTGTCTAAGGCAGTTAGTTGCAGGTCTGGGCTGTCCCAGATGGCGATCGCATCTCCGGCGTTGAGGGTGTGGTCTTGGACTTGGATGCTTCCTTGGGCCACTTGAATCCAAGCTGCGCGATCGCTGGCTAAGCAATGGTCTATGGACGCTCCTGGCTCCAGGATACTGGCATAGATGTAAGCATCTTGATAGAGTTTGACTGCCCCTTGGCTGCCATCAGGAGAGGCGATACAGCGCAGTTTACCCTGTTTTTCCTCGGGGGCGACATAGAGTTGCTCGTAGCTAGGGGCTACACTGGGTTGGTTAGGAACAATCCAGATTTGCAGCAGATGAACGGGGTCGTGATCAGATGGATTAAATTCACTGTGGAAAATCCCCGTTCCCGCTGACATTCGTTGGACATCTCCGGGACGGATGGTAGACCCATTGCCGAGACTGTCCTTATGGGCCAAGGCTCCTTCTAAGACATAGGTGATAATTTCCATATCTCGATGTCCATGGGTGGAGAACCCCTGTCCCGGCTGGATCTGGTCTTCGTTAATGACTCGGAGACTACGAAATCCCATCTGGTCAGGGTTGTAGTAGTGGCCGAAGGAGAAACTATGGTGACTGTGGAGCCAACCTAAGTTGACAGTTCCGCGATCGCTGGCTCTACGTAAGCTGAACATTGACAACTCAACTCCTGGAAATAAATTGGCTGAATGGGGTTGACAAATTCAATGACATATTGAACAATAGTAAATTGCGGACGAAAAAGCCGCAACCCATGAAACAAGCGGAACTGGCGGAATTGGTAGACGCGCTAGATTCAGGTTCTAGTGTTCGCTTAGGACTTCCGGGTTCAAGTCCCGGGTTCCGCATTTTTGGATGAGAAAAAGCAAAGAATGACCGTAAAAAAGGGACAACCTCGATTGGGGATGTCCCTTTTTTGGACAGTTCTGACGTCCTTAGGGGAGGCCATGGAGGGCCACAGAAGGGTAGGGGGCCGTTGCGAACGATAGGGTAATGTCTGAGATCCTCTCTGGAAGAGGATTCACGATTGGACTTTAAGCCAGCCTCGTCGGACTGCGTAGAGAAGGCGATCGATGGTGGCTTGCTCATCTTGGGTGTAATCTTCTTCCAATAGGAGAGTCCGCAGAACATGGCGGGCATGAAGGCTGACATAGCCAGATTGCCAAATTTGAGCAAATAGATCGTCAACAGAGTTTTGGGAAAATTTAAACTGAGTGGGCATCATCTTAACCGATAGTCCAACGCGGTCAACACTACTATCGGTGATTTCCCAGGCAACGACCGTGACGCATTTCGCCCAAATCCGTGATACTGCTAAGCCTTGGGGGGTGATGAGAACGCCACTTCCCCTGTGCGTCATTTCCCCCATCATCGGTGATTGAAATCACGGATGATGGGTTGGGTTAGTCCGGGGCTTGTTTTTGGAGACAGGCGTCACAGAGGCCAAAGAACTCTAGGGTATGGTAGAAAATCTTGAACTGATGCTTGTCTTGTAAGCGATGTTCGAGATCGTGGACGGGACATTCACCGATGGGAATCGACGTGCCACATTGGAGACAGGTGAGGTGATGTTTGTCTTGCTGACGAGAACTGTAGAGGGATTCACCGCTGGCGAGGGTGCGGACTTGGACTAATCCTTCAAGTTTGAGGGACTCAAGAGAACGATACACGGTCGCTAACCCCATACTCTGATTTTGCTGGCGCAATTTGACATAGATATCTTGGGCGGAGAGCGATCGCCCTTGAGTATTGAGCAAGGTGATGATTTTTTCTTGGGAACGGGTGCGACGGGTTTTCATGAACAAGATCTCAGGAGCTAAATGTGGATCGTTGGGGGACGCGATACGGTAACGTAGGTTAGGTAGCACCTCCACTACTATTGTGCCAAGCATTTGATCATTGCCGTGAGTCAAACCTATCAAGCCCGAATTTATGTCACCTTGCGCCCTTCGGTATTAGATCCGGCGGGGACAGCAGTGCAGTCAGGACTACATCAACTCGGATTTATGGGAGTTGAGGGAGTCCGCATCGGAAAGTATGTCGAACTGACGGTGACGGCGACTGATGACGCTGACGCGACGCAACAGGTGGATCAGATGTGCGATCGCCTGCTGGCTAATCCGACGATTGAAAACTATCGTTTTGAGGTGCAGGCGGTGACAGAATCAAGATCTGAAGGGGTGACAGCATGAGATTCGGTGTCATTGTTTTTCCTGGCTCTAACTGCGATCGCGATGTTGTCTACGTCACTCAAGATATCCTCAAACAGCCCACTCGCAAAGTCTGGCATCAGGATACGGATTTGTCGGATCTTGATGTGGTGGTGGTTCCAGGAGGATTTAGCTATGGGGACTATCTCCGCTGTGGGGCGATCGCTCGCTTTTCGGCCATTATGCGATCAGTTCTCGATCATGCCCAGGCCGGTAAACCCGTCTTAGGGATTTGCAATGGTTTCCAAATTCTCACGGAAGTGGGATTACTCCCAGGGGCCTTAGTTCGCAATCGGGATTTGCATTTTATCTGCGATCGCGTCCCCCTGACTATTGAACGTCATGATTGCCCCTGGACTCAAGGCTATGGCGATCGCCATGAGATCAACTTGCCCATCGCCCACGGCGAAGGACGCTATCATGCTGATGCCGATACCTTAGCTCAACTCGAAGACCAAGGCCGGGTTCTCTTTCGCTACTGTAGCCCTTCGGGTGCGGTGGATGAGGCGGGAAATCCCAATGGTTCGTTAAATAATATTGCAGGAATTTGCAATGAAGCGG
>CAZXWM010000108.1:0-5825 GCA_964644215.1 uncultured Phormidium sp. | reverse complement strand
TGGGATCAACCGATGGCTTAGGTCTGTTTCAAGGACTGCTTCAGAGTCAACTGGCGGCCGTCTAATTCTAAGATAGTGTTAACGAAAATTTGGAGTTGGTGAACGATGGCAATTGAAGTAAAAGTCCCGGATATGGCTTGTGCGGCTTGTGCTAGTACCATTACTCAAGCGATTCAGAAGTTGGATGCGACAGCGGAAGTTCGCGCCAATTTGGAGACGAAGTTGGTCTTTATTGAGACGACACAGCCTGATGAGACGGTGAAGTCGGTGATTACTGAGGCTGGCTATACGGTTGAATGAGGGAACGGGGAATAGTGAATAGTGAATAGTTAATAGTGAATAGTGAATAGGGGGGAGGAAGGTTTTAGAGGCAAGAGTTCATGTGGCTAGGGGATGGACTGGTAGTGGTTTGCTCTCGGTTTCTCTAGCTTAATAACGTGCGAATCATGCTTTGGGCTTGACTGCCGTAGCCGCCGCCGAAGAGGTTGTAGTGGTTGATGATGTGATAGAGGTTGTAGAGGGTTTTACGGCGATCGTAGCCTTCGTCTAGGGGCCATTCGGCGTTGTAGCCCTGGTAAAATGCAGCGGGGAAGCCTCCAAACAGTTCTGTCATGGCGATGTCGACTTCGCGATCGCCGTAATAGGTTGCAGGATCAAAAATGACCGGTTCCCCATCGGCTGTCACCGAAGCATTCCCTCCCCAGAGATCACCATGAACAATCGACGGAATGGGATTATGGCCCGCTAGAAGTTGGGGAATCCTCGCCACTAACTCATCGGCCCCAGTAAAGCGCATTCCCTTGCGGGCCGCTAACCGTAGTTGAAAGCCGATGCGATGTTCAGCGAAGAACTCAGCCCAATCCTCAGTCCAGGGATTCATCTGAGTGGTAGCCCCGATGGTATTGCTGCGATCCCAGCCGAAGCGATCGCGGGTTCCCGTACGGTGCATCTGGGCCAACTTGCGCCCCATCTCTTGCCACACCTGAGATCCCCCACCCCGGCCTTGTAACTCCAGATATTCCATCACCAAATAGGCGGAGTTGCCAGCCGTTCCCCAACAAATGGGTTTGGGAACGCGAATGGTGTGCGTTTGCCACATTTCCTTAACACCCACCGCCTCAGCGATAAACATCTCTAGGGCTGAAGCCTGGTTGAGTTTAATAAAAAACGTGCGGTTCCCGTCGGATAGGGTACTGCTTTGATTGATGCAGCCTCCACCAACGGATCGGTTTTGGGAGATCTTAAAGGGTTCTCCGGTGGCTTGGCTAATCTCGGCGGCGATTTTCTCCCACATTGGCATTTTAAGGTTTGGCGTTCAGGGTGATGGACAGTCCAACCTCAAGCCTAGGATACTCACGGCTGCACTTGCAAACCAAAATAGGTCAAGACCAGTTCGCTATCGGTGCTGTTGGCGATTTCATGGACTTCGCCCACATCGACGGCGATACAGGTTCCGGGTTCGAGGGGATAGGCTTGTCCGTCAATCGTAATAGTTCCTGAACCAGATTCGACGAAGAAGACTTCACTCATATTGTCATGGCAATGGCCGGGGGCGATTTGTCCGGGGGCAAATCGGGCTTGGGAAAAGTTGGTTAGATGGGGCAAGTCTCCGTTGCGTAACATCACTTGTTTGCGAATGTTGGGATTGTGGGAGACGCCTTCTGGGGGGATGTTGTTGAGGGAGAGATGTTTCATGGGGATGGGAGTCGGCTAGAAGCCGGGTTTCTCGGAGAAACTCGGCTTCAGACTTGGGGGTAGGGCTAGTTTTCTAGGGCGGCCAGGAGAACATCACACATTTCTTTGCAGCCAACGAGTTTCATGCCGTCGGACATGATATCTCCGGTACGATAGTTCTGATCTAACACGGTCATGACGGCTTTTTCGAGGCGATCGCTCGCTTCAGGTTGATTGAGATCGTAGCGCAACATCATGGCAGCGCTCAACACTTGAGCCAGAGGATTGGCTTTGTCTTGGCCGGCGATGTCAGGGGCGGACCCATGGACGGGTTCATACACGCCGGGGCCATTTGCCCCTAAACTGGCGGAGGGCAACATCCCGATACTACCAGTTAACATGGCAGCGGCGTCGGAGAGAATGTCGCCAAAGAGGTTGCCGGTGACGATGGTGTCAAACTGTTTGGGGGCACGCACTAACTGCATGGCGGCGTTGTCGACGTAGAGATGGGAGAGTTCCACGTCGGGATAGTCGGCGGATAGGGCAATGATGCGATCGCGCCAGAGTTGCGAGACTTCCAAGACGTTGGCTTTATCGACGGAACAGAGTTTACCACCCCGTTTTTGGGCGGTTTCAAAGGCCACTTTACCGATGCGATCGATTTCTGAGGCGGTATAAGCCATGGTGTTCACCCCCCGCTGTTCGCCCGTTTCGGTTTCAAACACTCCTTTGGGTTGGCCGAAATAGACACCACCGGTAAGTTCACGAACCACCATGATATCAACCCCTTCAACTACCTCTCGTTTCAACGTCGAGGCATCGATGAGTTGAGGCAAGATGGTAGCGGGGCGTAGGTTGGCAAATAAGCCTAATCCCGCCCGTAGCCCTAGAAGTCCGGTTTCAGGGCGTTGGTGGCGGGGTAAGTTGTCCCATTTATAGCCGCCGATGGCGGCCAGCATCACCGAGTCACTGTTGCGGCAGAGTTCGAGGGTTTCGTCGGGGAGAGGGGTTCCGGTGGCATCGATAGCAGAACCGCCGATGAGGGCGTCTTGAAAGCTAAAGTCTAAGTCGAATTGTTTGCCGATGACGGTTAGGGCTTCGACGGCAACGGGGATGATTTCGGGGCCAATGCCGTCGCCGGGTAACAGGGTGATGCGATACTGCTGAGCCATAGGGAGTTGGGTTTACTGCTTTGATTAAGATGATCTCGGAGTCAACATCTTATCAAAGCCCTTGGCCGCTGCGATCGCTAAGGGTTAGTTTGGGGAAGGGGCCAACCTTCGGGCTGTTGGCGCGGTGGCGACGAGTTGGCTTGTTCGAGTTGGGGATGTAGCAGCAGGTTCCAAAAAATTTCATTGACAAAATAGCCAGTTTGTGGTTTTTTATTCTGCGGCTGTTCAACGATAGGTAAGACTTTTTTCTGATACATGGTATGACCTTTAATAGAGGTTGACGGTCCGGGGACAAGATCTAGATGGCAATTTCAGAGAGTTTGTTGCCCATTATGGAAATGACACACAATTGTTAATGTTTATGGGAGTTGAGACTCGGGATGTTGAAATCGGGTTTCGCTGTTAAATGGGAAAGATTTGCCAGGTTTCCAAGTTGGATGGCGTGAATGGATGAGAGGTTGATGTCTGGGGTAGGGTTGGGTTTGAGGGAACTTTGAGTTGATAGGGCTGGTTAACGATGTTCGTGAAGACTTGTGCGAGAGTTTCCATGGTAGTTGCCGTTAAGATGATAAAGGGCGTTCAAATCAGACGGGTGATGGCTGTTTCAATGATTTTAGTAAAGGGCATTTTCAAGGTCGGTGGTGGCTTGATCTCGACGCTATCTAAACTGTCACCTGTTGCGATCGCCTTAAACTGCCAAAACCAGTCAACAGTGATAGGACAATCTGAGAACTGGCTCTCTAGCCAAGACAAAAGTAGCCTCAACGGAGAAACGCAAAGCATTCCATAAAGCGAGGGGGGAGCCGATTAAGACTCCCCCCTCGGGGTTCAAAATATTAACGGTGTATCCTGAAGTTGTATCCTGAAGTGGTTGACTGAGGAAAAAATCGGGATAGCTTTAGGTGTTGGGAGGTTCAGCATCGGGGAAGGTTCGCTTAAACTCCTCGATGAGATCGTCCATTTCTTCGAGAGCTTGGTTGACGTCAATGCGAAGAGTTCCCAAGTCAGGGCGTTCGAGGAGATCGAGGAGAACCCCACGTTTACTTTCAATTTGCTCAATCTGGGAGCGGATTGTGCTTGTATCCATTGTGAAGCGTACCTTTGGCGATGAGTTTGCGTTGATATTGTAGCAAGGACAACGGAATCTCGACGGCTCAGCTTGTCAGGGCTTGTTGGGAATCGGCGCAGGAGTTGAAACGAAGGACGGTTTTCAGGGACAATCTCAAGGCACTCTCGTCGAGATCGGTTTTCATCATTATGCCTGTTTTACCTGCTTTTTTGCGTCAAACTTCTCTGGCGGCGATCGCCCTGGTGGTGGGGTTGAGTTTAACGATTGTCGGCTTCGGGGCTTATTTTTCGGGGAACGCGACGCTGAATCTCGCCGGGTTCTTCTACGGAATCCCAGTGCTGCTGATTGGCTTAGCCCTCAAGTCGGCGGAGTTGAAGCCGGCCCCGTTCACGCAACCCACGTCGCCGGAAGTGTTAGCACTGCGGGAGGCCCAAGCGACGGATACTCAGAACCAAGTTCGCATTGATGTCAACCGCTATCGTTACGCTGAACGAGCGCATCTGTTGGAAGCCTTGGAATTTCTCAAACTCAGCCCCAATGATAAGGCGCGTCCGATTTTGGAGGGGATTCGTGAGGAAGCCATAGAGGGGGCTTATGCCTTGATTTTGGAGTTTGACTCGCCGCTGCTCCCGTTGGAGCGTTGGCAGGAGAAACGAGGGGAAATGGAGACGTTTTTTGGTCCTGGGGTACAGGTGCAAGTCCAGGAACCCGAGGAAGGGTTTATTGATGTGGCGATTATTGCCCAGCCAAAGGGCTAAGCGGCTTCATTTTTCGAGTCGGATGGCGTACCATTGCAGAAACTCCCCGGCCCCCATGTCGAGATCGCAGGCGTTTTCGATGAGGTAGCGGGTGCGATCGCCCAAGTTATCGAGTTGCTGTAGATCTCGGGGGAGATCCTCGGGGGAACGTTGTTCGAGAATCCCTTTGAGTTTCTCGAAGAGTTCCTCGGCGGTGAGGATTTCCTCGGCTTGGTTGGTTTCGAGAACAACGAAGTGATCTTCGGAATAGAGAGAAGCGTGACCCATAGTAATCTAAGTGAAGGGAACCCGATGATATTCTCTCACGTTAACCCTTGGCTGGGGCAAGCTTCTCGATGATGGTTGTAGATAGTTTGGATTAGGATTGATGCGAGTTACGGTGATTGAAGAGGGCGTTCTCTATGTACATCGCGACGATGTGCCACCGTTTAAGAAGGGAGGCGCGGTGACTCGGAATACCTATTTTTGGGCGTTGAAGTCCATTGCCGATCGCGCCCCGAGGGGGAAGGATTGGGAGTTCGAGCGATCGGTTTGGATTGCCTTATCTCGGATGTTGCTGTCGTTTTCTGAAAGTGGCTATTTGGGATTTCGGGAGACGGTGTTGGAGTTCCCCCTCGGCACTCGTATTCCCGATGAGTTGCGGGACTGTTCTACGTTTGAGGGCTGATGACGTGACGTGATTGGACGAGTGATGTTATGGGAACAATTATTCGGGGATGACGTCATAAACAACTTTCAAAATATCGTTTTTGACGCCATAGGTTTTACGAGTATTGAGGCGGCGCATTTCGATTTTAAGCACTCGGCGCATGATTTCTTGGACAGCTTCAGGGGCGCTGGTAAAGGGTTCCCAGACATCATTAAAGTTTTGGCGATCGCCATACTGGGCGCTCCCTTCCGAGAGAATTGAAGACACTCCCAAGACGGGAACATCCCATTCAGCGATGGGTGCGTCATCCCAGTTCTCATCAAGGTTCTCATCAAAGTTGTCATCAAACAGGGTGGGTTCTGAGTCGAAGGATTCAGAATCAATGTTTGCTTCAGGAGATGTGAAATAATCGGAAGCCATAGGGCGGTTTATCGCAAAAGTTTGGTCTGAATGGGACAAGAAGGGAATAGGGAATAGGGAACAGGGAACAGGGAATAGGGAAT
>CAZXWM010000107.1:5102-11079 GCA_964644215.1 uncultured Phormidium sp. | reverse complement strand
CGAGCCGGATCTTCGTTAGCCGCAGTACTTGAAGCCAATTATGTCCATACTTATTGACGCCAACACGAACAACGCCCAACAGACGGAAACGGAACCGGTCTCAACCCCAGCCACGATGCTGAGCGTTGACGAGATTCATCGTCTCTTGCCCCACCGTTACCCCTTTGCCTTGGTCGATCGCATTATTGAATATATCCCGCAAAAACGGGCCGTGGGCCTCAAAAATGTCACCGTCAATGAACCCCATTTTCAGGGTCATTTCCCCGGAAAACCGATTATGCCCGGAGTCTTGATTGTCGAAGCGATGGCTCAAGTGGGCGGGGTGGTCTTAACGCAAATGCACGAAATGGAGGAAGGCTTATTCACCTTCGCGGGCATCGATAATGTCCGCTTCCGCCGGCCGGTGGTGCCTGGAGACCAACTGGTGATGACGGTTGACCTCGTCTGGACGAAACGCCGCCGCTTCGGAAAAATGTATGGTCGTGCTGAAGTCGATGGACAGTTGGTGACTGAAGGTGAACTGATGTTTTCTCTGATGGTGGAATAACAAGGGTCAGATCACGGACGCTCCCGAACTGATACAACCGCGCCACCGGACGCGGAACAGGGATAACCGCCAACCCCTTGAGGCGGCAGTTTCCGCTCGCCAACCGTTCAACTCAAGACATGATTCATCCAACTGCTGTCATTCACCCCCAGGCCCAACTTCACCCAAGTGTTCGTGTGGGGGCCTATGCCGTTATTGGCCAACAGGTCACGGTCGGACGAGATACCACCATTGAAGCCCATGTGGTCATTGATGGGGCAACGGTGATTGGTGAGCGTAATCATATTTTTCCCGGCGCTGCTATTGGTTTGGAACCTCAAGATCTTAAGTATGAGGGGGCAGTCAGTGGGGTATCAATCGGCAATGATAACCGGATTCGGGAATATGTCACCATTAACCGCGCCACTCAGGAAGGGGAAATGACCTGCATTGGCAATAACAATTTGTTGATGGCCTATGTTCATGTGGCTCACAACTGCACGATTGGTAATGGGGTGGTCATTACCAATGCGGTGGAGTTGGCGGGTCATGTGTGTGTGGAGTCGAATGCCCGCATTGGTGGGGTGGTGGGGGTTCATCAGTTTGTCCATATCGGCGAGTTATCGATGGTGGGGGGCATGAGTCGGATTGACCGCGATGTTCCTCCCTATATGCTCGTTGAAGGCAATCCTAGCCGGGTGCGAGCTTTGAATCAGGTGGGCTTAAAACGGGCGGGGTTGATGGAGATCGATGGGGGACAGGCGTTTCAGGCGCTGAAAAAGGCGTTTCGTCTGCTTTATCGCTCGGATCTGACCTTGGAGAGCGCTCTCGATCGCCTGGCGTTGTTGCCTGAGACGCCCCAGGTGCAACATTTACAGCATTTCCTCCAACGGTCTCGTCAGCCGGAACGACGAGGCCCCATTAGTGGTCAGCGTCGCAGTCAAGGTGAGTCCTCGTGAGCCAGCGCATTTTTGTCAGTACGGGGGAAGTGTCGGGAGATTTACAGGGGGCGTTGTTGATTGAGGCTCTCTATCGTCAGGCCCGTCAGCAGCAGATTCCCTTGGAGATTTTGGCCTTGGGGGGCGATCGCATGGCGGCGGCAGGAGCAACGCTGCTGGCTCATACCAGTGGCATTGGCTCGGTGGGCCTGTTGGAGTCTCTCCCCTTCCTGCTGCCGACGCTACGGGTGCAACGACAGGCTCTCAAGGCCTTGCGATCGCAACCTCCGGATTTGCTGGTTCTGATTGATTATATGGGACCCAATCTGGGCTTGGGCAATGCGATTAAACGGGAGTTTCCCCAGGTTCCCATTGTCTACTATATTGCTCCTCAGACTTGGGTTTGGTCGCCGAGCGATCGCGATGCCTTGCGTTTGGTGTCTCTGTGCGATCGCCTCTTGGCCATTTTCCCCGAAGAAGCCCGCTATTTTCGTGAGCGTGGGGCCAACGTCACCTGGGTGGGTCATCCCCTAGTCGATCGCCTAGCCCAAGCTCCCAACCGCCACAGCGCCCGCCAAGCCTTAAATCTCCGCGATGACGATCTCGTGATTGCTCTGTTACCGGCGTCGCGCCAGCAAGAACTCAAGTATCTAGTTCCCCCTATCTTTGCTGCCGCCCGAGAGCTTCAGCAAAAACTGCCTCGGGCTAAGTTTTGGATTCCCCTCTCCCTAGACATCTACCGCGATGCCTTACAAGATGCCCTAAACCGGGCCGGACTGCGAGCCGAAATCACCGGCGATCGCCGTCTGGAGCGTCTAGCAGCGGCGGATTTAGCCATCAGTAAGTCGGGGACTGTTAACCTAGAACTGGCCCTGCTCAACGTGCCACAGATTGCTGTCTATGCGGTTGATCCCCTCACGGCTGGCTTTGCTCGTCGCGTCTTGGATTTTAAACTTGAGTTTATGTCCCCTCCTAACTTAGTGACCATGACGGCGATTATCCCTGAACTGATGCAAGAAGCGGTCACCTCAGACAACATCGTCCGAGAAGCCTTGAGTCTCCTGTTTGACCGTCAGCGGCGAGACACCATGCAGCAACAGTATGCTCGGATGCGGCAACAGATTGGCGAGGTGGGGGTCTGCGATCGCGCCGCTGAGGAAATTCTGGCCCTGCTGAGTCAATCCCCGGCGAGTTCCCCATCACCATAAAACCAATCAAACTAATCTGGAAAAGCACCCATCCCTTCGGTAGTGTAAAACAGGAGTAAACCCGTCAACACTCCGACTTACGCCAACCCCGACTCCGTATCAACCTTTTATGAAAGACTCAGCTTCAAAAAACCGTTCCCTTGGTCTCCTAGCCGGACTGGCCATTGTTATCGTCCTCGGCGGCGCTGCTGTTACCTGGTTTCAGCGCAGTGGCGTTGAGGACATCCCAGATCCTCCCCCAGATATCTCAGAACCCGCCAACGGCGGCAATGTCGCCCAAACGACAGTCCCAGAAATCTATCTGCTTCAGGATACCGGCACTGACTTTGAACTGTTGGCCATGCCCATCACCGTTGATGATGCCAACACTGTCCTCAGCAGCAATGACCCTGAGCTGATGTTAACGGAAGCCTTCCGCCAACTACTGGCCAGCTCCGAGTCGAACCCGGCCCTGACCGCTATTCCCCCTGAGACGCAGCTCAACAACTTAGAAATCACCGACAGCGGTGTTCGGGTTGATCTCTCGGCGGAATTTACCCGTGGCGGCGGCTCGGCATCTATGATCGGACGGCTCGATCAAGTGGTTTACACGGCCACCAGTCTCGATCCCGAGGCCGAGGTTTGGCTCTCGGTTGAGGGAGAACCCCTCGAACTCCTCGGCGGCGAAGGCTTGGAAGTTCCCCAACCCGTCAGCCGGCAGGATTTGTAAGCGCTCAAAAATTGACAGTTGAATTGAGACAATAAAAAGCCAGGCAATACTTACATTGCCTGGCTTTTAGAGTTTAAAAACGTCTTGTTTTATCTGTCAATTACGACAAATATCTGGCGCACTCAGCTACTGCATGACCACTTCAGGTTCAACTTCAGGTTCCGCCGGCACCTCAGGAACCCCATCGAGTTCCATCGGTTTGCCGCCATTGAGGGACGAGAGATCCAAATTGCCATAATAGGCATCGAAAATCAGTTGTTTGAGGTCTGTAATCAAGGGATAGCGAGGATTCGAGACCGTACATTGGTCATCAAAGGCGCGATCGGCCACTTGATCCACCTGAACCTTAAACTGAGCTTCATCGAGTTGAATCAGGTCTTTCATGGCGCTGGGAATGTCCACCTCTTGTTTGAGACGTTCCACGGCCTGAATCAGACGCACAATTTTCTCATCTTCCGTCTCACCGCCAAGTTGCAGGTGGTCGGCGATGCGAGCATAACGCCATTTGGCATTGGGGTACTTGTACTGAGAGAACGTGGCCTGTTTAAAGGGCGCATTGGTGGCGTTGTAGCGAATGATATGAGAAATCATCACGGCATTGGCCAAACCATGGGGAATATGGAACGTCGCCCCGAGTTGGTGGGCGATGGAGTGACAAATCCCCAGGAAGCCATTGGCGAAGGCCATGCCGGCCATGGTGGCGGCGTAGTGCATTTTCTCTCGGGCCTTGGGATTGGCAGCCCCTTGGTGATAGGAATCGGGGAGATACTTAAAGATCAGCCGAATTGCCTCTAAGGCTAAGCCGTTGGTGTATTCTGACGCTAATACCGACACATAGGCTTCGAGGGCATGGGTTAAGGCATCGACGCCACCGAAGGCGGTGAGGCTTTTGGGCATATTCAACACCAATTCGGGATCGACGATCGCCATGGTTGGGGTGAGGGCATAGTCAGCCAGGGGATACTTGATATCGTTGCGGCGATCGGTCACCACGGCAAAGGGGGTCACTTCTGAGCCGGTTCCCGAGGTGGTAGGAATAGCCACTAACACCGCTTTCTCGCCCAATTCCGGCAAATCATAAACCCGTTTGCGGATATCCATAAACCGCATCGATAAGCCTTCAAACTCGATTTCAGGATGCTCATACATCAGCCACATGATTTTAGCGGCATCCATGGGGGAGCCGCCGCCGAGGGCGATAATGACATCGGGTTGAAAGTTGTTCATCATGGCTAAGCCCCGATTGACGGTTTCGAGGGAGGGATCGGGTTCGACTTCCGAGAAGACCGTGTATTTCAGGCCAATATCCTCCAAGACGGTTTCGACCGCAGTGGTCATCCCTAAGTCATAGAGGGGTTTGTCGGTGACAATCAAGGCCCGTTGTTTTCCCGCCAGTTCCCGCAAGGCTACGGGTAGAGAGCCATATTTGAAATAGACTTTGGGAGGAATCCGGAACCACAACATATTCTCCCGCCGTTCGGCTACGGTTTTGACGTTGAGCAGGTGATGGGGTTCAACGTTTTCACTGATGGAGTTGCCGCCCCAGGTGCCACAGCCGAGGGTGAGGGAGGGGTCGAGGCGGAAGTTATAGAGGTCGCCGATGGCCCCTTGGGAGGAGGGGGTGTTGATGAGGACCCGCGCCGTCTGCATTTTGTCCTCGAATTGTTTGATATGGTCAAATTCCGAGGGTTTGATATAGAGAACGGCGGTATGTCCGCGTCCACCAAATTCGACGAGGGCTTCGGCTTTATCGACGGCTTCGTCGAAGTCGCTGGCGCGATACATGGCCAGGACTGGGGAAAGTTTTTCGTAGGCGAAGGGTTCGTCGGTGCTGATGTCACTGACTTCGCTGATGAGAACGCGGCTGTTCTCGGGAATGGTGATGTCGGCTAATTCGGCGATGGTTTCGACGGATTGGCCGACAATGTTGGCGTTGAGTCGTCCCTCTTTGATCAGAAGTTGGCCGAGGCGGGAGCCTTCCTCGGGACTGAGAAGATAGGCACCGCGATCGATAAATTCTTGACGCACTTCGTCATAGACATCATCGAGAACGACAACGGATTGCTCACTGGCGCAAATCATGCCATTGTCGAAGGTTTTACTGAGCAAAATCGACGACACGGCCATTTTGATATGAGCGCTGGAATCGATGAGGGCGGGGGTATTGCCAGCGCCAACTCCCAGGGAGGGATTCCCTGAGGAATAGGCCGCTTTCACCATTCCGGGGCCGCCGGTGGCCAGGATGAGTTTAACGTCCGGGTGCTGCATCAGGGCTTGGGAGAGAGGCACGGTTGGCTCGTCAATCCAGCCGATGATGTTTTCAGGCGCACCGGCTGCCACGGCGGCATCGCGGACGATTCTGGCGGCTTCGATGGTACAGCGTTTGGCCCGAGGGTGAGGCGAAAAGATAATCGCGTTACGGGTTTTTAGGGTGATTAGGGCTTTGAAAACGGCCGTTGAGGTGGGGTTTGTTGTGGGAACAATCCCGGCTAAAATGCCAACGGGTTCGGCAATGCGTTGAATGCCGAATGATTTATCTTCTTCGATAATGCCGCAGGTTTTTTCGGCTTTATACTTGTTGTAGATAATTTCTGAG
>CAZXWM010000107.1:0-5092 GCA_964644215.1 uncultured Phormidium sp. | reverse complement strand
TGAGGCAAAGTGGTTTTTGATCACTTTGTCTTCGGTGACGCCCATGTGGGTTTCTTCAACGGCGAGTTTCGCCAAGGGAATGCGAGCCGCATTGGCAGCCAGAGCGGCTTTTTTGAAAATGACATCAACTTGCTCTTGGCTAAAGCTCGCATAGGCCTGTTGGGCGGCTTTGACGTTGGCGATATGGGCTTCGAGTTGTTCGAGGTTGGTGACAAGCTCAGTCATGATTGGCATTTCCTTAGTGAGCAACAAAAATAAAGAGTAGGGTCTCGACGGTGACTCAAGCTGGGTGAGATGGGATCACAGACTCGCTGATTCAACCCGATTGAAGCCAAGGGGTTGGGCTGAGATGGTCTCCGAGAGAGCCATTTAAAATCGGAGAATCTTGAGTTAGATCAGTTGAGTGGGTTCAATTAATTTGATTCCCTTAACTCGATGTTGAGTCACTGGGTTGAGGTTTACCTACGTTTTAAAAACTCGGATTTATCTTAAGACCGAGTAATCTTAAAGGATTCAAAAAATGTGTTAGCTTCGGGAAAGTCAATGTTGCCATCTTCTGCGCCAACTAACAGTTGATAGAGGACAGCTTCTTCAGCATCAGCGATCATCATCAGTTTAAAGCGGACTCCGTCGGGATTTCGCATGACAATGGAACGAGCGGGAAGTCCCTCAATGTTGATTGTGTCTTCGCTTTCAATTTCGGAGTTGGTGCTGGCGGCGGCGTTATCTCGCCCACCATCTAGGCCTTGTTCGACGTCAAAGCTGGCGCCTTCGGGGAGGGGAATTGGGTTGGCACCACTCATATAGGCTCGCCCTTGGCTCTCGTAAATAGCTAGTGAGAGTTCAATTTGCTGATTTTCACTGACGACAGCGGTTTGGTTTTGTTCGAGGGGTTCTTGGGGAAATTTGATTTCGTAGCGTCCATCGGACGATTCGTAGGTGACCCAGTCTTCGACGCTACTCGGAGGCGTGGTGCTGTCGGTGACGCGGTCGGGAGCGGTGGGATCTCCTGACGTCTCTGAAGGGGCTGTGTTCTCTGTGGTGGTCTCGTCCCCGCTACAGCCGACAAGGGATAAGGGAACGGTTAGGGCCAGTAATAGGGCAAAAAATTTCGAGGTCATAGTGGGCCTATTGAGTATTTGATGTCCATGGTAACGCGATTAGATTGATCACTCATCATTCAAAGGACTGATTTCAAGTTTTTTCATGGAAGGGCGATCGCGACGGTTAGCTAGGATGCAGAACTGAGAATAATTGCTGATTTGGGTCACTTTGGGCTATTTTTTTAGATTTTTTTAAGGTTTAAGAGGGGCAAACATCAGCTCTGGGATCGTCTTGGCTGGGATAGATTTAAGTCTAGGGGTCAAAAGTCTAGGGTGATCCCCCAACTTTCAAAGTCTTGGGCGTGGCGAATCAGTTGTTTTTGTAGGGTTCCGTTGAGCCAAAAAATAACTGGACAGGGAAAGCGTTGGCGAAACATCTCCCGCATTTGGTTTAGGGACTCAAGGACGATGAGGGGCTGCTGTAGGCGATCGAGACCCAGGATCATCAGGGCCTGGGGGGGGTCGATGACCAGTTGCTGAGAAATGATGGAGTAGGGATGGTCGCTTTTGGGGGGGAGAACGATCTCTTGCAGGGGAACGGAGGTGATTTGATGCAGGTTGTCGATGAGGCGATCGCGCCGGGAGAGGGCGTCACAGCGGGCAAAAATCGGCTCAAATTGCCCTTGACCGGACTCGATCGCCCAGGCTAACTGGTGCAGGGTATCGTCCGTCTCAGAGGTGAGTTGGCTATCTAGGACAAGGGGCTGCATCCGTTTGATGGCTCAGGTTAATGGCTCAAGGAGATCTCAGTTCCGTTTTCTGGATTTGAGGGGGATTCTTGCTTACAGTTGCGGAACCCCCTAGGGTCATGCTGTAGTTGAGGGAGTCAGCAGTTGAGACAGTTGTGAAACTGGCCGCTCACCAGTTATGAGGCCATTTTCTCATAGCCAACGCTCAAGGCTCAAGGCTCAACTGCTAAATTTGCTAAATCTGCTAAATCTGCTCGTCCTCTATGGCCCCGTACTGTCATGATTCTATCGTCCCGTTCATCTGTTGAATCATCCTCGCAAACTGAAGCTGAACTCGATCTACTGGAAACGGTGTTATTTGGGGAGGATGTCACCTACCCCTGGAATCCCGGTGAATGTGAAGATCTCGATGACACTGCGGCGTTTTGCGATCCCCTTAAGGTTGATGATTTGAATTTAGGCGATCGCTCGCCGATTTTTTTTGCTCAACTCGACAGTTGTCTGATTTACGCGCAACTGTGTGAACGGTTTGGTTCTCAAGTCCCGGCTGCTCTCCTCAAACGCCTCTGTAGCCTGGCTAAGCAAACCAGCAGTCGAGAGATCTCCCGCCTCGATCAGCTAATCGCTTGTGTTCAACCTCTGCTTCCTCACTCAACGACGGAAGAGTTACAGGCGTTAGCTGGCCCCTTCGCGGCTGGGATGAACGCTGAACCCCCTGATTATCCAGTCGGCCAACCCTGGGAGCAACTGTCTCGTTTAGAGCAAGCTCGTCTGAGTGTGGCGATCGCCCACTTCACGTTACAACAGCTACTCGTTAAGATTTAAGGTTTAAGGATGAGTCGGGTCGGCGATTCCTGGCCCATCCGACTCAAATCACTGCATCTTTGCTTAAACAATTATGACTGAACTCCCTCCCCTAACCAGCCAAACGATTTGGGCCATCCTCAATAAAGACTTGGACAATGAGACGGTTAATCACTTAATTTGGCATTATTTAGGTTATCGCTATGATCCACAGCAGCAGCAATGGCAAACGGATCAGGTTGCCGAAGACTGGCGAGAGGCGTATCCTGAACCGCCGGATTTTATTGAACATCGTCCCCCCAATGTCAAACTCACTCGTTCAATTCCGAAAGAAAACAAACAACTTCTCAAGGAAAAGTTAGGGTTTAAAGGCTATAAGATTGGTGAATTTTCACCTTTAGAAACCCGACGAGCTACGATGGCAAATTGGCTGTTAAATTACATGGTAGAACACGAGATTGAGATCTAATCTCCCTCGTCTCTCCCTCGTCTCTCCCTCGTTCCTTGGCTCTGCCAAGGAATGCCCAACGGGAGGCTCTGCCTCCCTTTCAGGCGGCAGAGCCGCCGAGAGTGCCTGTCACGGCTTCAGCCATGACACGAGATGTGGGGGAGATGTTGGGAGATGTGAGATCGTCCTGGTTACTCATTCATGGCAACATTGGTAATCCACATCGATTGATAGGGTTGCAAATGCAAGTTCTCATAAATATCCGTAATTACCTCACCGCTAATTAAATCACACCAAGGATCGGTGCAGACTAAATTCAACTCTGTTAAGGGCAATTTTTTGGGGCGATCGCTCAAATTGTGAATCGAAAAAATACTCTGATCTCGATTGATACTTTGCCGCCAAAAGCCAAACAAAGATTTCTTCAAATGCAACGTATATTGAGTTGCATTGGGGTGAAACGCCGGTTGTTGACGACGAATCCGAATCAAACGGCTTAGTTCTTGTAACACTTGAGTTTGTGCTGAATTGGGGTCATCAAGATAGGACAGTAACTCCGTTTCCTGCCATTGGTAACGATTGATAGAGCGATTACGTCCCGTTTGGGCCATCTTCTCGCGATCGTTCCCCGTCGCCAACAAACTATGAATATAAAAGGCGGGAATCCCCTCCAACGACATCATGATTGTTTGAGAACAGAGAAAGCGTTGAATTTGCCATTCATCTTCCCCCTTCACGGTTCCTTTTAAAGCCTCAAACAGAGAGATATTGATTTCATAAGGACTCTCAGAACCATCAGCCTGTTGTCGCATACTAATTTCACCGCCAAACCGTTTCATAGTTGCAATGAGTTGCTCATATTCTTCATCGGTGAGGAGTCCTTCTGTTGGACGGAGGCCAATACCATCATGGGAGGCGGTGAAATTAAAATAAGCACAGCCGAGAGGCGCGGGAGGCATACTCATCATCCAGGTGCGTAAATGCTCGGATTTCCCCTGTAATAAGGCATTAAGCAATAAAGGCGGCAAGCTAAAGTTATAGATCATGTGCGCTTCGTTGTGGTTGCCGAAATAGCTCAGGTTTTCCCGATTGGGAACATTGGTTTCGGTGATTAACGCTACCTGGGGATTGAGGGTTTGTAGAATTTCCCGCAAGACTTTAATTAAGGCATGAGTTTGCGGTAAATGAATGCAAGTAGTGCCTAATTGTTTCCAGAGATAGCCGATCGCATCGAGGCGAATATAGCTGGCCCCGGCTTGGATATAGTAGAGGAGGATATCGACAAATTCGAGTAAGACATCGGGATTAGCAAAGTTGAGATCGACTTGATCCTCGCTGAAGGTGGCCCAGATATGTTTTTCCCCTGTGGGGGTGTCTACACGCACTAAGAGGGGACTGTTGCGCGGCCGGACAACTTGGGAGACATCGCTGTCTGCATCAACGCAGATGAAATAGTCACAACCGGGTTTTTGTCCCTGTTTGAACTGTTGAAACCAGTCACTTTGACTCGAGGTGTGGTTGATGACGAGATCGACCATGAGGTTAAAGTCGTTGGCGATCGCCTTAACATCGTCCCAGGTTCCCAGTTCGGGGTTGATGGCCCGATAGTCAATCACCGCAAAGCCATCGTCGGAACTGTAGGGACAAAAGGGGAGAATATGAACGCCGGTGATGGTGTCTTTGAGATACTCACGGAGGAAACGGCCCAGGGTGACGAGAGGTTTTTCTCCTTGGCGGCGAATGCTGTCGCCGTAGGTAATCAGGAGAATGTTATCTTGACTCCATTTCCCTAAATCCTCGTCGAGGGAGTCGGAAAGAAGCGGGGATAATCGCTCATAAATGCGATCGAGGAGAGATTGCGCCGTCTCGTCGTCATAGACGGATTGCAATAGGGGGAGGATGCGCCGGGTGAAGATCTCATAGGGACGATTGACGGTGGAAAATGACGGAGTTGATGAACTCATAGCAGGCAAGATTGAGAAACGTGATCGGTTTAACGATTTAGCTTATCGGCGGGAAGCCCCGCGCTCTACCCGTTAGGGTGAGCG
>CAZXWM010000106.1:1430-11097 GCA_964644215.1 uncultured Phormidium sp. | reverse complement strand
TGTTGCTGGCGGCGAAGCGACTGGAGCCATAGCCGATGCTGACCCAGCGTAGAGGGGTGTCGGTGTTGCTGGCGAGGTATTGTTCGACTTGTTTGGCTTGCTCAAAGGTTTTGTCTAAACTGGCTTCTTCGTCGTCGCTGGCATCGAGGTAGCCGCCGATGTAAACTGTTGCGCCTTCGAGGGTTTGTAGTTCGTCGAGGAGGCGATCGAGGATGCTGGCTCGGGTGGGATCGAGGACTTCGCCACTGTCGGAGAAGAGAATATCACTGGGAAGGGTCAGCCGTAGGGGCATTCCGGGGCTGAGTCGGGGAGGGGCGATCGCCTCGGGGGGGTCAACGATCGCCTGCAGTTCGCTTAACTGCGTGGCAATCAGGGTCACTTGAGACTGAATATCGGTCTTTTGGGCCTCGAAGGTGTTTTCCTCCTCTGTCGCGTCTTCTGTTGCGCCTTCTGGGGCATCTGCGGGAGCCTCTTCGGGCGTCAGAGCGGCCAGTTGTCGATTCAGTTGCGTCACCTGCTCTTGTAACTGAACAAGGGTGTCCTGGAGTTGGTCGCGATCAAGGTCGGCGGGAGGGGGATCAGGGGTTGGTGATGATGGGGTTGGGTTGGTAATTTGGCGAATTTGTACTCGCCAGCGTTCGCTGAGAGGTTTTTGGGGGTTGGCTTGCGGGGACTGTTGCGCCCAGACCACGCCGGCCATGACGCCTAGGCTGAGACTAACACCTAGAGTCAGGAGGCGAATGATAAAGACGGCGATCGCCCCGAGGAACGATCCTGAGGATGAGGGGGGAGTCGATGGGGCGGAACGTCCGCCGCGACGGCGATCGCGGCGGGAGCGATCGGTGTTGGGATCTGGAGGAGGAGATTGGCTCATAGAGGCTTAACGTCGTCCATCCCAGGGGCCAATTTGGATCGTCCCCCGAGGTGTAAAGACCACTCGAAACTCAGCAATGGGAACTAGGGTAACGCGATCGTCTTGAATCTCCACGCCCGCCGCTGGATTATACAGAGGCTCAAGGGGAAGTTCGCCAAAATAGACAGATGCCACATCTGAGAGGGGTTCATATTGAGTAATTTCGCCGTCCTCGGTAACAGCCAAACGATAGTCTAAATTGCGATCAAAGACGGGTGTGGTCTCCCATTCCTCATAGAGGGCATCGCGCACCTCGAAGATGAGCCGATCTATGGTGGCGATGTCAGTCAGGCGAGGAGTGCGGGCCGGGCGAGAGGTGCCATCCCAGGGACTCACTTGTAAGACACCATTGGGTCGAAAGACGACTTTATACTCAGCCAAGGACTCTGCGGCTGCGGTTCCACCCTCTACGGGGAGATATAACAAGCTCGATAGGGGGGTTTCGCTGTCAAACTCGCGGGCGCGATCACTGTCTGGACGATAGCCGAGGATGGCTCCATCTTCGCCAACGCTGACGCGATAGACTAAATTATCGTCGAAGGTTGGGGATGTGGTCCAAGCTTGGTCAATCTCGTGATAGAGCTTATAGCGTAAGGCGGCCAGTACGTCGGGATCGGTGATGGGGGTCACGGTGTCGGCTAACTGCGCCGGATTCTCACCGTTTTCGGGATTTGCTAGGGGTTCTGGGGGGGAGTCGTTGGCTGTTGGGGTGGCGATCGCCTCGCTGCGTTCCTCGGTGTCTTCAATGAGGTTCTCCCGAGGTTGTTCGACTTCGGGAACTGGTAAGGGAGACAAGGCGATCGCGGCCACGAGCAGACTTGATACTCCGAGGGCTAAGGGGGCGGCCCGTTGGCTGATGGGTTCTTCGTTTTTGGCTTGGCGGCGGTTTCTCGGAAGTAGGTTGAGTTGGCGATCGGGAAGGGTGCGGCGATCGCTCAGGAGTTGATCAACCACGTCGACTAAGTCAAACAGTTGTAGGGTGGTCAGATCAATTTGCAGGGGGTCAGAGGTGCTTGCGTCTTGGGGCGATCGCAGATTGAGACGATGTAATCCCCCCTCCAACGGCGTAAGGGTGATCCAAGACTGAGGGGATTGGACTGCAACCTTGCCCATGCCCAGGAAACTCTGGGTATAGTCACTGGTGGCGGCGACTAACTCATTGAGGAAGTCCTGTCCACCGCTAAGGGCATTGGGTGTGCCTAAGACGTGACATTCGGCACTGACGAGAACCGAGAGGCGCGATCGCGTCGACTGCTGCGATTGCGAGTCCCCATTTGGCTCATCCAACCCTTCTACAATCAGGGTACATCCCGGTAAACTATACTTGCGCCGTACAACCATCAGACTTCTCCATCAAACAAACTCACCCAAAACCGAGTTAAACCAGCGGTTCCGCTACAGAATAGTAACTTTTCTAACAACTCAACTGCCAGATTATCGAGCTTTTCGTCCGTGTCGTAAACCATCACCCCCGAACGGCGGGGATTCATGCGGCTGCGGAAGTGAGTCCGAAAACGGGAGAGATAAACAGCTAACTGAGGCTGTTTATCGAGGGTCTGGTTTTGCTCCCGTAACTGCTGGGCCTCCTTGTTCAGTCGCCGTAGCAGCAGCATCATCGATCGCGCCAGCTGACAGATAATGATGGTGAGGACTTTGGCTTCCTCTTGGGAGAGGGGACGGCGGCGACTGGCTCGCCGTAGGGGATTGGTGTTGCGGATACGCCAAACGGTGACGCGATCGCTCAGAACCGAGTTAAGCTCCAATTGATGGGCCAGACTGAGGATTTTCTCAGAGCCACTGAGATCGAGGGCCTCGATCGCCAACAACATCAAATCCAGTTGGACACGAGTTCGCCGGGAACAGCCGTGATGAGTCACCGGCATATCCGGCAATTGCTGTTGTAGTGGCGTTAGAGTTGAATCGTGTGTTTGCGGAGGATTGGAGACCATGAGGCGCGAAGCTGACAGGTGAACGTGGTTAGTGGGCGATGCAAGTGGCCGATGTAAGTGGGCGATGCAACCCGGCGGTGTGGGCGGTGTGATGGGGTCATGACTGGGTGGTTCGAGCAACCGCTCAAAGCTAGATTATTACATTCTCGGCGATCGCTAGCATTCCCGGCCAGTTTCCCCCTGGCCAAGTTGAACGCTTTGGCCCGCGAACTTTCCTGATAGGATTTGTGGAGACTGATGCCACTATCCCCAGTCCAACAAGTTCACCTAAAGAGCGAGAAACAGGCCATAATCATGATCGATCTGCAAGCCCTCATCCGCGACGTTCCCGACTTCCCCAAACCGGGGATTGTCTTCCGAGACATCACCACCCTGCTGGCAGATCCCGAAGGACTCAGCAGCACCCTCGATCGCTTGGTGGAGCAATGCAGCCCACTCCGCCCCGATAGTATCATTGGCATGGAGTCCCGTGGTTTTCTGTTTGGCGTGCATCTAGCCTACCGTCTCGGGGCGAGCTTTGTCCCCGTGCGGAAACCGGGAAAATTGCCTCGGGCTGTCTATAGTGTCGAGTATGAGTTGGAATATGGCTGCGATCGCCTCGAAATCCATCAAGATGCTATTGCGGCGGGAGCCAGAGTTTTGATCGTCGATGATCTCATCGCCACCGGGGGAACCGCCAAAGCCACGGCCCAACTGGTTGAACAATCCCAGGGGGATCTGGTTGGCTTTGCCTTTGTCATTGAACTCAACGCCTTGGCTGGTCGCAAACAGTTGCCTGAAGTCCCCATTGTGAGTCTCGTTCAATACTAATTCACACCTTTGGGCCACACTCACCGTCCCCCATGATTTACACTGTCGATGACTTCTCCTTTCTTCTCAAGTCCTAAATCCAAACGTCCTCTCGGTCAACGTCTGATGGAGTTTTTCCAGAATGACACCACGATTTATGTCATTCAACGACTTGGACAAGGACTGTTAACCTTATTGATCGCTTCAATGTTATGCTTTGCGGTCATGAAGTTAGCTCCTGGGGACTTTTTAGATACTTATAGTCAAAACCCGGCAGTGTCTCAAGAACTATTAGATAACTTGACACAGCGATATGGTTTGGATAAACCGGCGGTCACTCAATATCGCCTCTGGCTCACCTCAATCTTGACCCAAGCTGATTTTGGCTGGAGTTTAATGTACCAGCAACCGGTAACCACGCTAATCGGTAGTCGAGTGTTTAATACCTTGATTTTGTCGATTTTCTCCTTAATTATTACCTGGACAATTGCCATTCCTTTAGGGATTGTGGCCGCCGTTCGTCAAAATAGCACGCTTGACCGAATTTTAAGAATTTTGAGTTATGGAGGACAAGGATTCCCCAGTTTTATTACGGCTCTGTTGCTGCTGATTTTGGCGCAACAATTAACGCCCTTAATTCCAGTGGGAAATATGACCAGCGTCTTTCATGATGACTTATCGACTCTCGGGAAAGGATTAGACATTCTTTGGCACGCCTTATTTCCAACCTTGGCTCTGAGTATTACCAGTTTTGCTGGCTTACAACGGTTAATGCGAGGACAACTCTTGGATGTGTTGCGACAGGATTATATTCGCACGGCTCGGGCGAAGGGATTGTCCGAGAAAAAGGTGATTTATGTTCATGCTCTGCGAAATGCAATTAACCCGATGATTACTCTATTGGGGTTTGAGTTTGCGGCGTTGCTCAGTGGCTCATTTATTGCTGAGTTTTTCTTTAGTTGGCCTGGACTTGGTAAACTGATTTTGGAGGCGCTTCGCTCTCAAGATCCGTTTGTGGTGATGGCGGGTTTAATGATGGGGGCGACGATGTTGATTGTTGGCAATTTGTTGGCTGACTTACTCTTAAAAGCCGTTGATCCTCGAATTGAATTAACGAATAATTAGCCTAGATTTTTTCCGATTTTTTCTGTTCTAACTATGTAGATTACGATGTTTTCTGAAACCTATTATGTGTTGCGATCGCAGCAAGATGGCCAATATATAGCGGCGCGTCCTGAAGTTGAGGGCGATCGCTATTTATTGATGTTCACCGAGCATTTCGATGCGCTTAGCTATGTTAACCGCTTTGCTGAAGACTATAAAGAGCAAATTGCTGTCGAATCTCTAGCCACGCCAACCCTGAAAACCATCCTGCAACGCTGGGGATATGTGGGATTTGCCCTAGTGCGCGATCCCCTTTTACCTCGCTTGGAGTTTCTAAAGGCGACTTGACATGAAAATTGAATCAGCCAGGATTCGCGCCGTTGAGGTAAACGAGATCCATTAAATTGATTCTCCAAACAGGTGAGACAATAGGGGTAGAGTGATTCACAACCATCAATCCCTATGTCTTTATCCAAATCAGCCGCTCTTAACTCCCACCCGGATGCTGCACGCCTCACGGTGACTCACCTCAGTCAAACCAGCCTCACCCCATCCTCAGCCGGGGCCGATGTGCGTGAAGGCTTACAACAGATTCCCAAAACCCTGCCAGCACAATACTTTTACGACGATCGCGGTTCCCGACTGTTCGAGCAAATCTGCGCTCTCCCCGAATACTACCCCACCCGTACCGAAGCCAGTATCCTGCAAACCGCCGCCCCGCAAATCGCAAGTCTCACCGGAAACAGCGAACTGGTAGAACTCGGAAGTGGAAGTTCTACTAAAACGCGGCTTCTCCTCGATGCTTATTGCCAATCCCTCAATGATGACACATCGTCCCTCATCTATCGTGCCATTGATGTCAGTGGAGGAATGCTGCAACAAAGCGCTCAAACCCTCCTCAATGACTATCCTCGACTCCAAGTGCAAGGATTAGTCGGAACCTATGAACAAGCCTTAGATCACCTTCCTCCCACAGAAGCCGAAAACCGTCTGTTGCTATTTCTCGGCAGCACCCTCGGCAACCTCAAACCCCAGGCCTGTCAGCAATTTCTGCAACGAGTTAGTCAAGCGTTACAGCCTCGGGAGTATTTTCTCTTGGGGGTTGACCTAGTTAAGCCTAAACCTATCCTAGAAGCCGCCTACAACGACGCTCAAGGGGTCACGGCTGCCTTTAACTTAAATATGTTAGCTCATCTCAATCGACGCTTTGAGGGCAATTTTAAGCTCGATCAGTTTGAACATTGGGCGTTTTTCAATGAAAAAGACTCCCAAATCGAAATGCACTTACGCAGCACGGTATCTCAGTCGGTTATCCTACGTCAGTTGGATTTAAGGCTGGAGTTGGCCCAAGGGGAAACGATTCAAACGGAGATTTCTCGTAAGTTTAAGTATCCTGATCTTGTTGAGTCTCTAAACGAGGTTAAGTTAGAGACTGTTCACCACTGGAGTGATCCACAGAATTGGTTTGCTGTGCTGTTAACCCGCCGCCGTCCCTAACTCGTTGGATTGAGGTAACTTAGGGCTGGGATAATGAGAATCACGATGTCCTCTCAACTCCCAAGGTTGAGGATAGTGTTGCCTTGACTAGCCTAGGAGTCTTACCTCAGGCAGAGGAAATTGTCAACTCGACAACTGTTCCGCCTTAAATTGCGTCACAATAGCGTAAAAAGCCATGTGGATACAGGGTTAACTCTCCTGAACGGAATTTCTCCATTTCTACCCAACGAGCGACCTTTTTCCGTTTCCCTTCTAAAAAGGGGACGGTTTCCCGTTCATAAAAGGTTTTATCAACGAAGTCACAGCGGTAGAGTTGGATGATTTCATGACCTTTTTTGCCTTTGTATTCAAAGATATTTTCAATGCAATCGAGATATTTGATGTTGGTTAAGTCTGCTTGTACTTCTTCTTGAAACTCTCGTTTTAAGGCAACTAAGCTAGTTTCTAGAAACTCGACTCCGCCCCCTAAGGCACGGTAAAACTCTTTTTTCTTTTTGGGATCATAGCCTTCGGATAAAAAGAGACGATCGCCATCGCGAATGAGTCCCAAGGCGATGACGCGAATGGAATTATACTTACCCATCTTTAAGAGTGTTTTGTCCTTAATGTTAGTTGTAGTCAGCAAATTGGGCGGTGTGAGAGCCGGGAATGGGCCAATCTTCGTTTTCGCCGCCAATAATCAGACGGGGAATGCTGACATAATCAAGGCTAAGCTGGCGTAGAGCGTTAATCAGCACATCGAGGGCGATCGCATCGCTAGTTCCTAAGTCAAACCAACAGCGTCCCCAGTTTCCCTGATACTCAAACTCACCCATGTTGTGCATCAGCGCCAGGATAGCGCTGTTGGCGTTGCGATCGCTGTAGTCCATATAACTAATGTCCAACCCTTCATCCTGCACTTGCAGATTTTCCGCGTTGAAACCGCCGAGTTTACCGAGATAAAACCAGGATTCAAACACTTGTTCGAGATATTGCTGTTCAGCCGGGGAAGGATTGTTCTCAAACTCCAACCAAAACCAAACGTCAAAGGGATTATATTCGCGAAACTGAACATCCATAGGGCGATCGCACTCGGGATTAACATGAGGTCAACTACCTAGCTTAGCGGCTTGAGGCTGGTTCTGCATCAACTCGTCGTTGAGCCTGATCCCGTTCCCGCTGAATTTGGCGAACCAAATCGCTCGGAAGTTGGGTCTGCATCGCTAGGGCGCGCTCGAACCAAGGTAGACTAGAGGCGCGATCGCCGCGATCGACATAAATCTGAGCCTTGAGATACATCACCTCAGGATTCTCAGGCGTCAGTTCCAAACTACGATTCACCGCCGCCATCGCTTCATCGAAGCGGTTTAAATCCCGAAATCCCACCGCTAACCCTCGCTTAGCCAGATATTCAGGGGCCGCATAATCTTGGAGGCGTTCAATCGGCTGTTCGGGATTAGAAAAGGGAAGATTAGCGGCCAACATCAGATCCATATAACCCTTAATAATGTTGAGTTCAGGATCTTCAGGATTGACCTCAGCGGCGCGATCGAGATGGCGAAACACTTGCTGTAAATTAGACAAAGCCGTAGAAACCCCCCGCACAACGCCCTCAGTTTTCAGCACATAGGCCCCCTCGAAGAAATAGCCCACCGCCAGATACAGATTACCCCGCAGAGGATCATCAGCGACTAACGCCTCAGCCCGTTCCAGGGTTAAGCTGGTGTAGTCTTGGAACTCACTCGGGAGATTGTCAGGATCTTCGAGATACAGTAACGAGGCCTGCATCGCATAGAGAATCGGGTCAACATTAGCTTCCGTTAACGCCTGATTCACCTGTTGCGTGGCCAGGGGATAGTCCCCAGCCTGGAAAAAGGCTTCAAAGGCGGCCTCAGTGGTATCGCTGATATTCCGGGGATTTTGGCTACGGAAGGGATCGCCGGCCCAAACAGGAGTCAGCCAAGTTCCCAAGGCGATCGCCACCACACTCACCCCTCCCCCCAGTCGAAATACCCAGCCAAATTGTTTACTCATGGTCATCGAGGATTTTCCCAAAACTCTAATTTCTCAGTATAGTTCAGGGGACGGAATCCTTGTCCGGCTTGGCTTCATCCCCTCAACTGTCCCTATATACATAGGCCCATCCAGAGAACAGAACATTGCTTAATTGTTCAAACCCGCATCGATTCCTCGTTTAGACTCCTGTTCAAACCAATCAATAATCTGTTCAACCGTAATACTCGCCAGAGGTTGGTTAGTTTCCTCAGAGATTTGCACCAGAGGCTTCTGAGACGCCACCACCAAATTACTAAAAAAGGTCGCAAAACTAGCATCCACATCCACCTGTTTCTGAATCGTGGCATCTTCCTGAATCCAATCCGCCACCTGTTGCGGCGTAATCTCATCCGCTGGCGTGTTGGTTCTCTGAGAAATTTGCTGAAGGGATCTTAAAGCATAAATCGCCAACCTTGTCAAGAACTTTTCTTGAGAGGACAACAGAGCTGCATCGACCTTAGCTGCTTCTTCAGGCTGAAGAAATTCAACCGTAATCGGAGAGGGAGTAGTCATAGTGACGTAAAAACAGGCACATCTGGTTTTAAGGCTATCCCAAATCTGCCCCTCCCCCCTAACAAGACTCCGACTCAATCAGATAACCACAGCGATTTTCCCCATCAATCATCCAAAGAGTCCGCTGCACCTGACAATCGGGTAAAGCGCGAGCAAACATATCCAACTCATGGCCGCAAACGCTCGGGAAAGACTCCGCAACATTAGAAATCGCGCAGTTATACTCCGCCACCACAAACCGGAGCGCACCCTTAGCGTTGGGTTCCAACTCCACCAGTTCCGCCATATAGCCTTCCTGGCGGCGTAACTCCACCAAATTAGCGATTCGTTCCCCCAGAGGCGCTTCCCCGAGTTGATTGCGATAGGCCAGGGCCTTGCGTCGCCATTGCTTCCCTAACACCTCGCCAACCCCCTCTTGGCCCACCGTCTCCGCCAGAGTATCCAAGAGTGACACCGCAAACTCATCATAATGGTGTGGGAAGCGATCGCGCCCGGCTTCAGTCAGCTCATAGATATGTTGAGGACGGCCCATCCCCACCTGCACCGAGCCATGTTGAATCAACCCCTCAGCTTCTAAGTCCTTCAAATGGCGTCGAATCGCCTGGGGGCTAATTTTCAGCGTTTCTGACAGGGTTTGCGCCTTAGCCTGACCCTGTTTGAGCAAATAGTAAAGGATATCGTCCTTTGTCGATGGATTCTGTGTGGTTGCCCTCATGTTCCTTATCCCTAAAGCCAATACAGCAGTACAGTCAGCAGCGTATGATATAAATGATGTCTGAGACTTTGACAACTTGCCTGTTGTTAAAGTAACCTACAAGTAGGGATATAAACAACAGCCAAGTTGCTTTAGACTCCATTATAGACAAAG
>CAZXWM010000106.1:0-1420 GCA_964644215.1 uncultured Phormidium sp. | reverse complement strand
TTTATCGACTCTGCCCTATGACTGCACCAACCAACCCTCAGCAGGCGACCGACAAAAACCTAGATGCCATGCGGCGCTTTTCCGAACAGTACGCCAAACGCACTGGGACTTACTTCTGTTCGGACTTGAGCATCACCGCCGTGGTTATCGAGGGCCTAGCCAAGCACAAGGATGAGTTGGGTGCGCCCCTATGTCCCTGTCGTCACTACGAAGACAAAGAAGCCGAGGTTAAGGCCACCTATTGGAACTGCCCCTGCGTCCCCATGCGAGAACGTAAAGAATGCCACTGTATGCTCTTCCTCACCGAAGATAACGACTTCGCCGGACCCGAGCAAGCCATCAGCAACGAGCAAATCCGCGCCACAACCAACCAAGCTTAGGGCAACCTTCAATGTCCTAGACCTCTCGGGCAACTCCCGCCGAGGTCTCCCCCCCCATCACCCATCCACCCAAACCCACCGCGCAACAAGAGATAACCAGCCATGAGTGCCAGCGTTAAAACCCTAGTCAACCAACCCTACAAATACGGTTTCACCACCGACATCGAAACCGAAAGCATCGCGCGAGGACTTAGTGAAGATGTCATCCGCGCCATCTCCCTCAAAAAGAACGAGCCGGAGTTTATGTTAGAGTTCCGCCTCAAAGCCTATCGTCAATGGCTGAAGATGGCAGAACCCGACTGGCAACACGCCAATTATCCTCCCATTGACTATCAAAATATCGTCTACTACTCCGCCCCCAAGGTCAAAGACGAGAAAAAGAAAAGTCTCGACGACGTAGACCCCACCCTCATCGAAACCTTCGAGAAACTGGGGATTCCTCTCTCGGAACAGAAGCGTCTGGCCAACGTAGCCGTCGATGCCATTTTCGATAGCGTCTCCGTCGCCACCACCTTCAAAGAAAAACTCGGCGAAGCCGGAGTCATCTTCTGTTCCATCTCCGAGGCCTTGCAAGAACACCCGGAACTGGTCAAGAAATACATCGGCAGTGTGGTTCCCGTTGGCGATAACTACTTCGCCGCCCTCAACTCCGCTGTTTTCACCGATGGGTCCTTTGTTTTTGTTCCCAAAGGGGTTACTTGTCCCATGGACTTGTCCACCTACTTCCGCATTAACAACGGTGAGTCAGGACAGTTTGAGCGTACCCTGATTGTGGCCGAGGAAGGGGCATCTGTCACCTATCTCGAAGGTTGTACCGCACCCATGTTCGACACCAACCAACTCCACGCTGCGGTGGTGGAATTGGTGACCTTGGATGATGCCGAGATTAAATACTCCACCGTGCAAAACTGGTTCGCCGGCGACGAAAACGGTAAAGGTGGGATTTACAACTTCGTCACCAAACGGGGACTCTGTAAAGGCAAAAACTCAAAAATCTCCTGGACTCAGGTAGAAACAGGGTCAGCCATTACCTGGAAATA
>CAZXWM010000105.1:5805-11172 GCA_964644215.1 uncultured Phormidium sp. | reverse complement strand
CTTTGGAGTTGCACGGTTATCCCCAAATATCGGCATCCCATTTGGGGACGACTGAAGTTTATGTTAACTCCATTGGCGTTGATTGACTTATTGGCAATTTTACCTTTCTTTTTGTCCTTATACTTACCGCTATTTTCTCCTCAATTTCGCATGGGACGTACCGTGCGGCTATTTCGTGTCTTTCGTGTTTTTAAACTGAATCGATATACTGAATCCTTATCGGTTTTGGTTCGGGTGTTTCGCCTTAAGAAAGAGGAGTTATTTTTAACATTTTTTGTGTTAACAATTCTCCTGTTTATCTCGTCAACCTTAATCTATTTTGTCGAAAATCCGGCCCAACCGGAGGTATTTTCCAGTATTCCAGCAGCCATCTGGTGGGGAACCATTACTCTGACAACTGTGGGGTATGGTGATGTCTATCCGGTGACGTTACTGGGGCGAGTGCTGGGGGGAACTTTGGCGGTATTGGGAATTGGCTTATTTGCTCTCCCCGCCGGGATTTTAGCCTCGGGGTTTTCCGAAGAACTGGCGGCCCGCAAAGCTAAAAAACGGGGCCGGGATGTGATTATCTGTCCCCATTGTGGCCAAGATATCAATAGTCCTCCTCATCACGAACACCCCTCCCGTTAATCCCTCGAACGTCTGAACTCGCGATAGATGGCTGTATAACGTAGGAAGTCCCGTGTTCCGAAGTTCCCTGTTCCCCGTTCCCGGTTCTCTCTACGGATTCTAGCTTAGGGCTTGACATTATACTTAGGTATAGAGTTTAAACTAGATTCAAGGACGAACAGCGAAGATGTTGAAAGTTAGTCAAGTCGCCAAGCAACTTGGGGTAAACAACCAAACGCTCTATTTTTATGAGCGGATTGGTTTAATCCCTAGCCCTCAACGGAGTTCAAGTGGATACCGCTTATTTAGCGATCGCGATGTCGAACGCTTAAAATTCATTGTTCACCTGAAACGCTTGGGACTATCTCTGCAAGAAATTCGCGAGATTCTTGCTTTACAAGAGAACGATCGCCTCTCGTGCGATCGCGTCTATCAACATCTCAAACTCAAAGAACAAGAGATTGACTACAAAATCCAAGAACTGCAAGCGTTGAAATCACAACTGTTGCCCTTAATTGCAATCTGCCAAGACAGACTTCAGTTAAGAGAAACGCAAGCTTGTTCAGTCCTCAATCATGTCCAACCTATTCACTCACCCATAACTCCTATGGATACCTACAAAATCGAAGTTCTCGGAACCGGCTGTAAAAAGTGCCATCAACTCGAAGCCAATGCTAAAGAAGCCATCAGTCACTTAGGTCTTGAAGCAGAGATTAGCCATATCACAGACATGATGGAAATCACCAAGCGAGGAATTATGAAAACACCGGCCCTGGTGATTGGCGATCGCGTCCTGACTCAAGGAAAAGTCCCCTCCGCCGCTGAAATCGAGACCTTCATCAACGGCTAACTTGACCAAAAACCTAGCCTTTAATTCACATTTCTTAGGGATTCTGGTCAAGAATCCCTAGTTTTCTCCATCTTGGATTACCGCCATGAAAGCCGCCTCATTTTGGAAAGAAGAAAGAAACATCCTTCTAGCTGTAGTAGGAATTTTCCTACTTTGCTTTTATCTTCCCATCGAAGCCTTACAACAGTCAGAACGCCTTGAAAACGCCTTCTGGGAATCCTTGCATCTTGTGCGTTGGTACGCTCAAGAACACGTCTTACTCTGCCTAATTCCCGCCTTTTTCATCGCTGGGGCGATCGCCGTCTTTATCAGCGAAGACTCGGTGATTAAATACCTCGGGGCCAAAGCCAACCCCATTATCGCCTATGGCGTGGCCTCCGTGTCCGGGTCAGTGTTAGCCGTCTGTTCCTGTACCGTATTGCCCTTATTTGCCGGAATTTACCGCATGGGGGCCGGACTGGGGCCGGCGATCGCCTTCCTTTATTCCGGCCCCGCCATCAACGTCCTAGCTGTGATTCTCACGGCCCGCATTTTGGGACTTCCCCTAGGAATCGCCCGGGCCGTAGGGGCGATTATCTTCAGTCTCGTTATTGGCGGAATTATGGCCTGGCTGTTTCGTCATGAAGACTTAGAACAGATTGAATCACAACTCGATGAAGATTCTGAAAGCGATCGCAGCCTCGGACAAAACGCCCTTTTCTTCGCCATTCTGGTGGGGATTCTCGTCTTCGCCAACTGGGGAGAACCCGAAAGCAGCCAGGGACTCTGGGCGGCTATTTACAACAATCGCTGGTGGTTCACGGGAGGCTTTGGTGTTGCCCTGGCGGTGATCTTAAACCGTTGGTTGAACGTCCCTTGGGGTAAAATTCTGCTGGTGGCGATCGTGACTCTGGTGTTAGCGGTACGGTTTCCGGAAACCCCTCTAGCGGCGTTTTCCTTCGCCTCCGTTGGCCTCTCCTGGCTCACCCTCACCACCCCCGGCGAACCCCAGGAATGGTTTAGCGCCAGTTGGGATAACGCCAAACAAATCCTCCCCTTACTGCTAATGGGAGTCTTCATCGCCGGAGCCTTACTGGGCCGTCCCGGCTACGAGGCCCTGATTCCCTCGGACTGGGTGGCTCAACTGGTGGGGGGAAACTCCCTACAAGCCAACTTTTTTGCCTCCTTTGCTGGCTCACTGATGTATTTCGCCACCCTCACGGAAGTCCCCATTTTACAAGGGTTAATGGGGAGTGGTATGGGCGATGGGCCGGCGTTGGCCCTATTACTGGCCGGGCCAGCTTTATCCTTGCCCAATCTACTCGTGATTCGGCAAATTATCGGCAATCAGAAAACCCTCGCCTTCCTAGTTTTGGTGGTAATTATGGCCACCCTCAGCGGCGTGATTTACGGGACGTTTTTCGTCTAACTCCTAACTCTAACTCTCCTAACTCGTGACTTGGCTCTGCCAAGTCATGCTCTTGGGGAGGCTCTGCCTCCCGAGTGCAGGCGGCAGAGCCGCCCAAACCCCGTGTCACGGCTGGAGCCATGACACGAGGAAGAAGGAGAGGAAGAAGGAAGAAGTCACGGCTGGAGCCATGACACGAGGAAGACGAGGAAGAAGGAAAACACCAGGAAAGAGGGTTTCCCTAACGGGCCATGCCGAAAACACTCCCCAAGGAACGAGCCATATTTGCCGGTTCCATGGCATCCATCGCCGCCGTGGGTTCATAGCCACAATGGACCATACAATCGGCACATTTGGGATTACCGCTCTTGCGTCCGTACTGACTCCAATCGGTGTTTTCCAGCAACTCTTTGAAACTGTCGTAATGCCCTTCATCGAGGAGATAGCAGGGTTTTTGCCAGCCTAAAACACTGTAGCTGGGACTTCCCCAAGGGGTACATTCGTAGTCTTTATCTCCCATTAGGAAGTCCAAAAAGAGGGGATTGTGGTTAAAGTCCCATTTCTTTTTACCGGCTTTGAAGGGCGATAAAATCTCCCGAAATAGGGATTTTGTCTGTTCCCGTTTCAAGAAGTTATCTTGATCGGGAGCTTTCTCATAGCTATAGCCTGGAGAAATCATCATGCCATCGACTCCTAACTCAGTTAAAAAGTCGAAGAATGCTTGCATTTCTTTGGGGTCTGTGCCTTCAAATACGGTGGTGTTTGTCGTGACCCGAAAGCCTTTAGATTTGGCGGCTTTGATGGCATTGACGGCAATATCGAACACCCCTTTGCGATCGACACATTCATCATGTTTGTCTCGCAAGCCATCGAGGTGAACACTAAAGGTTAGATAGGGCGATGGCGTGAATTTTGAGAGGGTTTTTTCCAGTAAAATGGCGTTGGTGCAGAGATAAATAAATTTCTTGCGTTGGATTAACCCCGCGACAATTTCATCAATTTGGGGATGTAGGAGAGGTTCTCCACCGGGAATAGAAACTACGGGGGCGCCACATTCATCGACGGCGGCGAAACATTGTTCTGGGGTCAGATTTCGTTTGAGAATTTCTGTGGGATGCTGGATTTTGCCGCAGCCGGAACAGGCTAAGTTGCAGCGATATAGGGGTTCAAGCATTAAAACGAGGGGAAACTTTTTGCGCCCTCTTAACCGCTGTTCAACGAGATATTTACCAACGGCAACAGCCTGCTGAATTTGAATAGCCATAGGTGTGGTTCTCCTCTCACCAAGAATACATCAATGGGAATCGGGTACAACCTCAGCCCGCTTGATGTTTTGACTGCTAGATATGGGAAATACCTAGGTTTACCATTTTAGCGGAAAGAGCCTGAGTTGACAGGGGGAGATTGGCAAAAGGGAGGGGATTAGGGGGAGGTGATCTCGTAGCGATCTGGGAAGGGAGTGACATTGAGGGTTCCAGTGTCGCCGTCGAGTTCGGCGATGACACCGACGGGAAGGGCGGCGTTAACGCCATCATGGCCGAAGGGTAAGTCAGAGACGATGGGGATGTTGAGATCTCCGAGGCGATCGCGCAACACCTCGGCTATGCTAAAACTGGGCGTTCCTGGGGCAACCTCGCCGCGACTAAACCGCCCCAGGGCGATCCCAGCAATATGTTTGAAGCGGCCAGACATCCGCCAATGGGTGAGGAGGCGATCGAGGCGATAGGGGAGTTCGCCGGTATCTTCAAAGGCCAGGATCGCCCCGGTTAAGTCCGGTTCATGCGCAGTTCCAATGAGATGGGTGGCGACGGTGAGATTACCGGGAAATAAGCGTCCGACACAGCTTCCACCGCCCCAGCCTTGACCTTGGATGGGGCCGATCGCCCGCCCAGAAACCCACTTAAACAGCCGTTGTTGAGACCAATCGGGTTCGGCCGCCAAAGTGGTCAAAAGGGGGGCGTGTAGCCCCGATATGCCCTCGTTGGATAAACTCCAGAGGAGGGCGGTAATGTCGGAAAATCCAATTAGCCATTTCGGGGGCAGATGGACACCCCAGTTCCAAGTTTCTAAAAGTCGGGTAGCCCCATAGCCACCGCGAAGACAGAGAATCCCCTTCACGTCGGGATCATGGAAGCTGTCGTAAAGTTGTTGTCGCCGTTGGGAATCCCGGGCCGAGAGATAGCCATGTTGGTGATCCCAGCCCGGCGTTAGAACCAGATTGTAGCCGCGATCGCGCCACAGTTGCAGTCCCTGTTCACAAGCGGTTGTTTCTCGAAGTCCGCCACTGGGGGCGATGACATGAAGGGTATCTCCGGCTTGTAGGGATGGGGGACTCAATAAACGCAAGTGCATAGGCTTTGAGGGGGACATCGAGGCGATCGCATCCTCAAGTGTACTGGTTATTGCCGAAAATGACCTCCAGAGCAGACACCAGGCGACGATTTTCCGGGGGACGTTTGACAGCGACGCGGCCAAAGCGATCGCCGAGTTCCTGGAGACTTAAACAATCACGGACAAAAAT
>CAZXWM010000105.1:0-5795 GCA_964644215.1 uncultured Phormidium sp. | reverse complement strand
GTTGTAACTGATCTCCGGGCATCTGGGTTCTCACCAACAAGAAATTGGCCGCCCCCCAATCGGCGGACAAACCGGGAATGGCGTTAATCGCCTCCCAAAGCTGCCGTTTACTCGTCTCCAACCAGATATAAGTTCGCGCCTGAAACGCCGTATCTTGTAACACCGCCGTCCCCGCCGCAGCGGCTAAACTATTGACAGACCAAGGATCGCGCCACTCTTGCCAACGCTGTAACCGCTCTGGGTTAGAAATGGCGTAGCCTAAACGTAACCCCGGAAGCGTGTAAAACTTGGTCAGCGATCGCAAAATAATCAAATTAGGAAACTCCTCAACCCAATCAATCAGGCTTTCCTGGAACTGTGGACGCAAAAAATCCATAAAGGCCTCATCAGCGACCACCAGCTTAGCCGTTTCCAAGATGGCCCGAAAACGCCAACGGGGCCAAAGTTGACCTGTGGGATTATGGGGATTGTTAAACAATAATCCCTCCCCAATGTGAATATGCCAAAGGGGTTGATTCCAGGCGGACACTGGACGAATCGCCACCCCAAACGTCCGTAAGGCCCGGCCATAATCGGAAAACGCTGGTAACGGTAACAAGACGCGATCGCACTCAGACAGTTCTAACCCCGCCCAAGTCAGCAACTCAGCGGCCCCATTTCCTGGCAACACCCAAGCCGGATCGATATGGTGGAAATGAGCGATCGCCTCCCGCAAGGGGCGATACTGGGGATCAGGATAGTTGCGGAGACTCTTCAAGGCCTCATCAATGGCCGTCAAAGCCGAGGAAGGAGGCCCTAGGGGATTGATATTCGCCGAAAAGTCTAAAATTTCTTCCGGGGCGCAGCCGGCCAGGGAGGCGGCCCAAGTCAAATTACCACCATGAATTGGGGGATCAGTCATGAAAGAATCATACAAAAGCAATGTTAATGGGTTCAATTGAGTAACAACAGTGAAGACCGCAACTCAAGGCTGTAGCGTACCCAGATTAACAATACTCCGATGACGGCCCCCCCGACCAGTAGACGACGACTCAGGGTCAACGCTTCTCGAACTACCGCTGGGGTAATGGGCCGCTTCGACTCCCCCAAGCGAGGTTTCTCAATCACCAGGCCTTGATAAGTATTGACGCCTCCTAACTGAACCCCCAAGGCAAACGCATAAGCCGATTCACTCCAACCGGAATTCGGACTGGGATCGAGGCAAGCCTGCTGGCCACATTGCCCCCAGAAATGACGGGGATGGCCAGAACCCAGGGACAGACTAGCCACCGTGAGACGACAAGGAAGCCAAGTTAAGACATCGTCCGTGCGCGCACTACAGCAGCCAAGGTCAGCATAGGGAGGGCGTTTATACCCCACCATGGAATCCAGGGTGCTAACGGACTTGTAGGCCAAAGCCGCCACGGCCGCGCCCCCTGGAGATAGTATTGACCCAACAATTGCGTAGAATAACGGAGCGGTGACCCCATCGACCGTATTTTCGGCTACCGTCTCTAAAACCGCTCGTAGGATTTCTTCGTCCGATAAGGTATCGGTATCCCGGCCGACATAGTTTTTTAACCGTTGGCGGGCCTGCTGGATATCCCCAGCGAGTAGGGGGGCTAAGACATCCTCGGCGGCTTGGCGTAAACTGCGGGCCGCCAGACAGGAAGCGAGGATAATTATGGCCACAGCTACCCCCAATAGGGGATGAATCCAGGTTCCTAGGGCAATCATAGCCCAGGCCATGGCCCCACTCCCGACAATCATCACTAGCGTCAGGCCCACCCCCAGCCAGCGTAAACCTCGCGGCGAGTCGGTGAAAGTGAGGGCCATCTGGCTATAGGCGGAAATCACCCAACCCATGACTTGAACGGGATGCAGCCAATGCCAGGGATCGCCGATGAGTCGATCTAATACCAATCCGGCTATGAGGATGGTGATGGCTAGGCCGCCTTGGGAGAGACTATCCCCGAAGTTCATGACGCGGCAATCTCCTCTAACCACTGCCAAAGTCTCTGACTGCCGAAGTCAGCAATGGCAAACTTAGCCCCGGCGGTTCGTAACACTTCAGGGGAGTGAGTGGTGGCCATGCCAATGGTGGTGACACCAGCCCCCACGGCACTGCGAATCCCGAGAGGGGTATCCTCGAAGGCGATCGCCGTCTCGGCCGCAATAGACAACCGTTCTAAGGCGGTTTGGTAGGGGAGTGGATGGGGTTTTCCCTGGGCCAATTCTTCGCTGATGACAACGGTATCAAAGCAATGGTTCAAGTCGAGGGCGGTTAACATCATCTCGGCGTTCTCCCGAGGGGCATTGGTGACAACGGCGGTGGCGAGATGGTGTTGCGATCGCCAACTCAAAAGCTCGTCTAAGCCCTCTAATCGCTCCATCTGACCCCCTCTTTGCCGAAATAGGGCTTCTTTGCGGTGCGCCAGTTTTATCCCGGCTTCAAAGGGCAAATGACCTAAAACCTCACGGACGATCGCCTCGTTGCGATGTCCTACCATTGACTGGTTATAGAAGGCGCGATCGATGGTGATTCCTTGTTCCCCGAGAAGTTCTTGCCAAATGGCAAAATGCAAAATATCAGTATTAACAAGGGTTCCATCGAGATCGAACAGAATTGCGTTTAGCACAAATGTTAGAGTTCCCTCATCAGTGAGAATAGTCGCTGTACCATTGTTGCAGACGGCAACGGAACCGTCAGCGTCCCTGGCCGTCCTCTACTGATTCACAGATAACCATTCATGACTTCCTCAACTCCCAGCTTTGGCGATCGCGCCCACCATGCTATCGAAACTCATGTCAAGCATATCCTCAAGCATGAAGAGGATGTGTTGGGCGATCGCGATCCTGAAGCCCTCCATCAGATGCGCGTGGGGATGCGACGTTTACGCAGTGACACCGTCGGCTTCGCCGCAGCGGTGATTCTCCCCAAACCAGCCCAAAACTCTAAAATTGGCAAAATGGCCCGAACCCTCGGAGTGTTACGGGATCTTGATGTCATGCAGGCCCTACTTGAACAGGATCTCTTGCCCAATTGTCCTAAAAAGGAACGCGATCGCCTGCAACCGGCCCTAAAAACCCTAACCAAACGTCGCAAATCCGCCCGCAAAGACAGCGAAGCCTTACTCCTAGGTAAGTCTTACAACAAATTTAAAGGGGCGATTCAGGAATGGTTACAACATCCCCAATACAGCCCCTACGCCACCCTGCCGATTCAAGCGGTTTTGGCGGATATTTTACTCCCGAGTATCAGTCGTCTCCTCCTCGAACCCGGTTGGTGGGTAGGATTGTCGCCCGAGTCAGAGATATCCCCTGACACATCCCCTGACACATCTCCTGACACATCTCCCGAGACATCCCCTCAAATCAGCCGCGAGGAGGTCGACAGCTTACTGCTACAACAGGGCCAGCACCTCCATGAACTGCGCAAACAAACCAAGCGTGTTCGCTATCTTATGACGATCTTTCGTGATCTCTATAGCCCTACCTATCAAGCCTATTTGGCAGATATGAAGGAGTTGCAAGACATCTTGGGGCATCTGCAAGATAGCTATGTTATGGGAGAATTCCTCACTGAGGCGTTAAACAAAGACTTTGCAAAAGTCGCCCCGGAGTTTGCCCAACAGCTACAAGAGACTCGTTATCAAAATTGGTTACGTTGGCAAGGACTGCAACGCCGCTATCTTTCTGCCCCCATTCGCCAAGTCTTCCGCTCTGAAATCCTCAACGGCCACCAAGCCCAAAATTAACCTCAATTCGGCTCATTCTCGGGGACCGGCTCGCCCCGATTCTATCACTCACCCTACCTCGCACATTCTCCTATGGGCAACCTGGTTTTGCTTGCTGTCGGCCTCGATCACTATGATTATCTTCAGCCCCTGCGGTTTGCGGTGCAAGATGCCCAAGGGTTGGCCAATCATCTGCTGCAAGCAGGTTTGCTGCGGGCCGAGGATCTGGCCCTGCTGACGGAACAATCGCCGCCAACGGAAGATGGGGTAGAGACGGAACCCAAGGCGGCGACGTTAGGGCGATTGCTGAGTGAGTGGCTTCCTCGTCATGTGGGGAATGAGGATCTGCTGTGGCTGTTTTTTAGTGGTTATGTCCTCAATCATCAGGGCCAGGACTATTTTCTCTTGCGAGATAGTGATCCCGAGCGACTGCCGCCAACGGCCATCGCCGCCCAAACAATGTTCGACTATCTTCAGGCCCTCGATAGCCAGCATATTAATCTATTTCTGGATATCCGCCGCCCGACGGCCCCTCAGTTAGGACAACCGATTGGCTCGCAGTTGGTTCGTTTGGCTGAGTCGGCTGAGATCCCGATCCTGTTGAGTTGTCAGTTGAACGAGCGATCGCGGGAATCTCGGGATTTACGTCAGGGTCTATTTACCACGGCCCTGATTTCGGCTCTACGATATCACAGCGATCGCACTCTCGCCGATCTCGAAGCGGAGTTACAGCAATCCTTACCGCCACTGGGGGATCAATGCCGGCAACCGCAACAAACCCCATTGCTGATCGCTTCACCCTCCCAGAAAACGCGATCGCTCTTTGTGAATGATAGTCCTGAAGTCACTCCTGAAGCCACTCCTGAAGCCACTCCTGAAGTCACTCCAGAACCCACTCCTGGAGTTACTCCTGAAGTTACTTCTGAAGTCACTCCAGAACCCACTCCAGAACCCACTTCCGCCTCAACTGCCGCCAGGGGGAGTCTCTGGCAATTGATTGGACTGTTGGGGGCGATCGCCTCATTTTTAATGTTAGGGGTGTTTGGCTCACCGAGCGACCCTGACATAGAGGAGTCCACCCCCATCGCGGAAACAGCCCCAGAGCGCCCAGAAACGCCCCTAGACCCCAGTGAAAACCAAAAAATACTTGAACAAGCCCAAGCCCAGATTGACCCTGGACAAGCCTCATCTTACTGGCGGGCGATCGAACAAGTCCGACAAATTGAACCCAATCAACCCCTTTATAATCAAGCCCAAGATGCGATCGCCCGTTGGAGTCAAGATATTCTCGATTTAGCCCAACGGCGGGCCGACAATGGACAGATTCAATTTGCCATCGACGCAGCCCGCCTCATTCCCGAAACCAGTCCCCTCTACGAAACCGCCCAACAACGAATTGCTACCTGGGAAACGCAAACTCCCTAAATTCCAGGGTTAATTGTTGATTAGCTCAATCTCTTGCTTAACTTTTTATGTTATCTGTTACTGACGCTGAACGTTTGATTTTTGGGGCAGTTCATCCCCTGACGGAGGTAGAGGGCGTTCGCCTCCCCGACGCGACGGGGCGGATTCTGGCTACCGCCGTTCGCAGTCAATTGGACTTTCCTCATTGGGATAACTCCGCGATGGATGGCTATGCGGTTCGCTTTGAAGATGTAGCCGCCGCCTCCGGGCAAAGCCCCGTTTGTTTAGATGTCATCGAAGACATCGCCGCCGGAACTCCACCCCAGAAAACCCTAAAATCGGGGCAAACGGCCCGCATCTTCACTGGGGCGATGCTTCCGTTGGGGGCGGATACGATTGTGATGCAGGAGAATACACGACGAGACGGCGATCGCATCGAGATCTTACAGCCTCCCAACGCCTTGGGGGAGTTTGTCCGTCATCGCGGCCGCTTTTATCAAGCCGGAACCCCCCTTCTCAATCCAGGGATTCGCCTACAAGCGGCGGAAATTGCGGTGTTAGCGGCGGCCCAATGTAATGTGGTTAAAGTGATTCGTAAACCCCGTGTGGCAATTCTCTCGACGGGAAGTGAGTTAGTCGCCCCGAATCAGCCTCTGAAACCTGGACAAATTGTTG
>CAZXWM010000104.1:0-11302 GCA_964644215.1 uncultured Phormidium sp. | reverse complement strand
CGGGGTTGCGGGTTCGTAACCACATCCCTTCGACGATAACCAGGTAAATGGCCATGCCGGTGGTCAGGATGGGCCAAAGCATATGAAAAATTGCGGTTAAGGCGAATTGTATCCGCGATAACACTAAGGTGTCTTGGAGAAACTCCATAATCTTAAGTCTTGGATGAGACGTGCAGCGAGTGGGACAATATCTCCCGTACTTGTTATATCGCAAACCTCTGACAAAATGGAATGACGGATGGTCAAAAATGTGTGACTTTCAGCAAAATCTGGCTGGTGTCACGCTTGTTTTTGGCTGAGTATGGGGGGTTGCACTGGGTTGATGGCGGTTGAGTGTGAGGGGCTAAGGCTGGGATAATCCAGGGATTGCCGGTCGGTTTTGGGGTCTTCAGGATATAGGGTGTGATTTGTTGCATTGGCTACAAAATCGTAGGGGCGTGCGTATTTTTCGCCCCTACAGCCAGGGATATAATCTGCCATAAATTTTCCTGATCACCCTGAACCCAGAAGATCCCATTTTTGCTTGTGTTTTCGCTTGTGTTTTCGCTTAAAGTATGCTATCAGATTTTGCTTTCTGCGATCGCAACTTGAGACTAACTTAAGCCTATTTAGAACTCTAGCGGTTCCCGTGACGATCACCCCATTTCGGGCCAATCAAACCGGATGCTGACTTGGGGCTGTAGCAAACCCAGAGCGGGAATTTCTCTGGCTCATTGCCCATTCTCAAGGGTCTAGCCTTCATCTAAGATTGGCAGCGACGAGAGGCGATCGCCATCGAGGGCTGTCTTGCCAGAAGCGTCAAAATCCTGGGAGCGGAGTCGTTTGGGCAAGATTAAGCGCATTCGCGACGATAACTATTGCTTAAAAGTTCCCAAATCCCCCGACTTATCCTGATTTTAGCCGTTGAAAGAAGGCAATTGGACAAGTGTCACAGACTTAAGGGGCGAGAATGCTGCTAATCTTTAATATGTTTCGGCAGGCTGATTGACTTTTGAGAGAGCCAGATATAGACTCAAACCGACACGCTGCGGTAACAAGCCCAATTGAGAACTGACTTTTCAAACACGGTAGCATCATGAAACCCATCCGCACCCCATTTCAAACCATGACAAACATTGTCTCGCGATCGCTCGGTCGCACCCTAGCCGTTGCTGCTGGGGCCACGCTCCTCCTCTGGAGCGCTCCCGCTGAAGCCCTCGAAACCATCATCATCCGCTACAACCAAGACGAAGTCACCGTCACCCTCGACGAGATCATCAACTTCGGACGCACCGGAGACCTTCCCGAACTCGAACAACTCTTGATGGACCAAGAGGATCTCCTGCAAGAGGCAGCCGATGATGTGCTGAATGTCCTACAAGACGCTCTCACCGAAGAAGTGCGCTTGAGTTCTCGTTTGCGCCAAGACATTTCCAACTTCCTCAACAGCAGCACCGGTGAGTTTGTGGTTCTGCAACTCAACCGTGTCATCAGCAACGCCGACGATACCGACGATATCGACTCTTTGCGTAGCGCTCTGATTAACGTCTATGAGACCAACGAGTTTGTCTCCTTCTTGACCCTCCTCGAAGCCTATCCCGACGACATCGTCCGAGTCAATGCCACTGGACTAGAAGGCGTAGTCCGGGATGTCGATCTCTTCGTCAACCAGATTGAACCGGCCTTGAACGTGATTCGTGACTTGTTGCAAGACTTTGTCTGCGAACCCCGCGAGCAAAGCCAACTTCCCGAGAACCACGAAAGCGCTTCGAACTTGGAGATGGAGACAGGCCTACAAGTCAATGTATCTGAGTCTGGCTTAGTCTTAGAACCCTCTGATTCGCAATTTGCTCAAACTCCTGTCCACTAAACCCCAGAGGTTGTTATGTTAAATCAAAATGGTTTAGGCCAGAAGCGCGCTGGCACCCCCAAGCCATCAGCACCTCGGCGATATTGGGCAACCCTTTGTGGCCTAGGAGCTGGGTTGCTGGTGTCTAGCCTGGGGATCGAACCCGTCAATGGGGCTCAACGTCTCGTTGTCACCTACGGTTCAGCCGATCGCAATATCCCAATCTCTCAGTTAGAAGACGTTGCCGCAACTGGAGTGATTCCCCGAGACGCTTCGGTGTTGCGCTTTGTTGCTAACCAAGCGGATCTGACTGGAGAAGAGTTACAGTCGATCTTGACTCAAGAGGTTGGCGTGAGTTTACGATTCATTGACGATGTGACCTATAGTCTCCCTGGAGAGTATGTTTTGTTCCAAATGGGACAAGTCTTCCATAACCGGGCCAAGGTAGCAGAAATTCAATCCCTGCGGGCTGCATTTATCAATTCAGTCAGTGATGATGGCAGAATCTCGCTGTTGCAGTTCCTGCAAAACTATCCTACCCCGGATTTGTATATTGATGGACTCACCTTGGAAGGGAATGCTCGCGATGTTGTGAATGTGATTAATGACCTTGGCGATCGCCTCGCCGGTCCGATCGCCGTCGCACAAGACTTGATTGATAGTTTCGTCTGTGAACCGGCCCAACGGGACTAATCTCAAGAGAGTGTTCACAAGGACTGCTCCCAATAATGGACAGTTAATCGTGGACAATTCACTAGCATAAAACGCTAGTCTTAGCAAGAGTTTTTAACTTTTATTAATGTCCTATCTGTTCTGACTGTATTGACTGTATATCTAAACAGTTCACAATCCCGATGTTCTCGATGCAGAACGTCGGGATTTTTGCCTCCCTGTTCCCTGTTCCGGTGTTCCCTATTCCCTGTTCCGGTGTTCCCTATTCCCCCTACTGCACAAACACATTCACCTCTCCCCGTTCACCGAGAACCAGACGTAAACGGAGGGGTTGCTCGTGAGGGGATGCCAAAGATTCTCCGATCGCAGGAATCTGACTATGTTCTTGAAACTGGACCGCCGATCGCCCCAAAGGAAACACCTGAGCCAGAGTTCCCGACTCATCCAGAACCAAGGTATATTCCAGACTTTGATTGAGGCCCTCAGGGGGCAACCAGCGTTGTTGAAAATAGCGACGTAACTCCGTCACTTGAGGCACAAAATCAAAAGCCGTTTCTTGATCCTCTCCCACAGGAACTGGGCGCGTTAGGGGCGTAAAAGGTTCCGCTTGAGGAACTTGAGAGAGAGCCAGAGGAGGAGCCGCCTCAGGTCCGGCTAAGGGCTGTTCAAATAACAGATCTGGGGTCGAAGGCGTGGCCGTGACGGAATCAGCGGGGGAGGACGGCGATACAGGAGCAGGAGAAATCGGGGGTTGAGTCGTGGTTTGCCGCTCTAGGGGAGTGACACGAGTCGGCGGTGGTTCGCTTGCAGAACTCAGAGGCGGTAAATTGGCGATCGCCGCCGGGGGAGTTGGCGGCGATATCAGCTCCGGCTGAGCCAGATTCTCAGAACTGACAAGGCCCTGGCTACTCTGACTCAAGAGCGTCATCCCCGAGGACAACAGAGCCATCGAGGAGTCCTCGGGAGCCGTTGAAGCCTCCTCAGCCGAGCGGTTCTGGGCCAACGGAGATAAGGCCGCCACCAAGCCACCTGTGACCACCACCCCCACCAGAGGACTAAGCCAAACCGGAAGGCGATCGCCCCCTGGGGTTGGGGTTTGCCAAGCCTGCCAATCTGCCAAAAACCCCTCTAACGCCGAGAGGACATCAAACAGTTGCAGAGTGCCCAACTCAATCACAGGACCACTGTCAGCCGTCGCCAGAGTGCCTAAGACCAACGTATGAGCCGCCAATCCCTGAGATTCCATATAAGTGGCAGCACGAGGTTTGGGGAGCGCGGCGATTGTGGTTCCCCCAGCCTTGGCGATCGCACCTCCCCTAAGAGACCCCCTATAAGCAGACGTGGTAGGCTCCGATAACGCCGCCAACTGCTGCGAGGATTGGCTTAAAAAGCAGTGAACATAGCTGCGTACCGACTCAATCAGATGAAACAGTTGGGCCTGATCCCCGCGTACCACCTTCTGGTCTTCATCCCGTAAACGAGGATCATCCAACACCAACTCAAAGCCTAGATGAGATAAGCGGGGGCGACTCGGGGAGGACAACAGCGATCGCCGCGCGACAATCGTTAACCGACAGGTTGGCGGCGTATAGGAGCGTCGTAGCGTTGTTGACCCAATGGTTCTGGACCCGTGACCCCTTGTCATAGCTTACCTCCAAGTATCGAATGATTGAGAAGAGCGCCCCGTCCGAGTCGATGAGGCTGGCCCCGACGAGGGGTCAACATTGAGTCCCCACGCCAAATGGCGCTCGCCATCAGCACTACTGTAGAACAACAGATCCACCAATAACTTAAGTGCCAGGGATTCCACCAGGGCTAATTTCAGGGTTCCGAGCGATCGCAGCAGATATCCCTGAGTAAACCGTTGTAAATACTCTCCCAGAAAGACCGCTTCTCGGGCAGGACGTTCTAACTGAGTATATTGCTCCAACAGCGCCACTGCACGACGAATTGTCTCCTGATGCTCCCGAGCCAAGCTACAAATGAGTCGAACTAACGCCTGCATGGCTCGTTGCTGTTGAGATACCGAAACAGGGTATTTCCCCTGACGCAACTGTTCCAAGCTGAGGCGATCGCCCAAATCCTGCTCCAGTCCCAATGTTACCACCGCCGCCCAAACTCCCTCATCCGATAGGTTGAGTAACGCTTGCAGCGCCAGTAAGGTCAAATCTAAATGAGTTAGGGGATGGGGGGTTGGCACAAAAGGGAACAGGGAACAGGGAATAGGGAACAGGGAGGGAAGAAGGCAACAGGCAAGAGGCAACAGGCAAGAGGCTATCAAGACATTATTAGGCGCTAATTAGTAATGCCAAGAGTGCTAGAACTAAACTTACCCCATAAAAGCGAGAGACAACTTGTAACTCCGACCATCCTGATAACTCAAAATGATGATGGAGGGGTGTCATCTTAAACAGACGTTTCCCGACTCCTTCAGGATTCTTGGTAGCTTTGTAATAGCTCACCTGAAGAATAACCGAGAGGGTTTCAGCAAAGAATAGCCCGCTGAGAATAAATAAGCCAAATAGCACATTAGCAAGAATCCCCACACTCGCTAACGCGCCGCCTAACGCCAGGGAGCCGGTATCTCCCATGAAAACCCGCGCCGGATTGCGGTTATGGGCCAAAAAGCCGAGACAAGCGCCACTCAAGCAGGCGGAGAATAGCCCTAAACTGGGGTAGGTGGGAGTGACCATGGCCGCAAGTGCTAGGAAGGCGATCGCCCCGGTTCCGGCCATTAAGCCATCGAGGCCATCAGTGAGGTTCGTGGCATTGCTCTCAGCTGTCAGCACAAAACCCGCAACAATCCAAAAGACGGTTCCTAGAGGCAAAAGCCAACCACCGGGAAATTCAATCGTGGTGTGAGTGGCAAAATCGGGGTTGAGTTTGGCCCAGGCGCAAAAGAGAAAGGCGATGCCAATTTGCAACGATAGCTTGCTGCGGGGGGAGATGCCGTCATTGGAGCGACGGCGAATCACCTGCCAATCATCGAGCCAGCCAATGAACCCATAGGCAAACGTTAACCCAGACACCGCCCAGAGCGCCGTCAGCGCCCCTCCATCAAGGCTAGGGTTCAAATGACCCCAAATCAGGGCGATCGCCAGGGCTAGAGGCACAAAGATGATGCCTCCCATGGTGGGCGTTCCTGCCTTTTTCAGATGAGCTTGGGGTCCGTCTTGGCGGATACTCTGTTTGAGCTTGAGTTGTCGTAACTGGGGTACGCCCCAACGGCCGAGTTGAGCCGAAGCCAGGGCCGTCAGCAGCCAGGGAAGCGTGAGCGAGTCTCCTAGGCTGGCCCAATGACCCTGATAGGTATCCAGGGCGATCGCCCCCAAGGCCAACAGTAACGTTAACCCCCAAGACAGTTGAGTTCCACTGAGGGCGTTTCTGTCTGATCTTGATCGATTTGCTCTCGATACTTTAGTATCCACAACTATTCCTCATCACACCGAAGCCAGCTAACCATAATCCCAGACGTTGACGGGTTACACCTCCGCGTCATCGCTGTTATCATCACTATCGTTGTCTGCATAGCCATCATCATCGTCGGCGATGAGACCTAATTCTTCGAGTTCTTCTTTGCGGGCGGAGCGTTCCTCTTCATCCCGAGGAATTAGCCGTCCGGTGGCTTGTAGCCATTCTAAGAGAGAGGTTTCATTGTTAGCTGGAATCAACTCCGCCTGTTCATGACGGGGGAGTTGACGTAGGGAGGGATTCATCGGGTCGATCATGGGCTGTTTGAGATTATTTTGAGAGTATTGGACGCTTGACATCCTCCCACACTAATAAGCGAGAATATAGTCTGGGATTCCCATCATCACTGATGGGGTTTCCTCTTTCTACGACTCGACTTACTTTGAGGAGTTTCCCCACCAAAGCAGAGGTCGATATCTCCAGAGGCGTGAGTTTCCGTATGCCCTACGGTACTTACTTTTTAACGGGAGGTGTGATTTTCTGCTAGGTGTTACGCCTTCAAGTCCTCATAGGCTACCAAGTCGTTAGACTGAACCACGCACGATGCCATCTTAATGGCAAAGTCTTTACGCTGCCTACTTACCTTGAAGTGTTTCCCTATTATACTAGAGTGGTTGCCGCGATTCATCTCAGCGTTGAATCAAAGATTACAACATGAGTCTTCTCGCGGGGGTAGATAAACCTTTTCGATTCTAGGACATTCTGGGAATGGTGAGTCCTTTTAAGGGGGGCCGATCGCTCGGCAATCCTTTTGACTGCACTAACACACCAAATCCACCGAGGCCTTGAGGATCGAGTAAGTCATGTAAGACTTCGCGACGTTGCATCACCCGTAGGATATCCGCACCGCTGGCGGGTTGGGAACCCCGGCCTAAGGCCGCCAGGCGATCGCCCAATCCCAAGGCCATGAGAAACAACGCCTGGGGGGTGAAGCCTTCGTGGTCTAAACCACAGCGATCGCCCTGACGCTGCAAGGCGGTAAAATCCACATGAGCGGTAATATCCTGTTCCCCGACAAAACAATAAGGGTCATCATGATAGCGATGGTGACGATAACATTGGAGCGTACCGCGCGATCGCCTGGGGTGATAATAACGATGAGCCTCATAGCCGTAGTCAATGGTGATCACATAGCCTCGCTTCAGTTTCCGGGTTAGAGTCTCAAGCCAAGACAGGGCCGCTAAATTGACTTCCGTTGTATAGCCCTCGGGCCAATCGTGATCCGCCACGCCCACTTGCTCAAAATACGCCGCCAACTCTGGTGTTGATAGGGGGCCAAGTTCTTCCTTGAAGCCGCCAATCTCCTCCCCGTTTCCCTCATTCCCGTTCTGCTCCCTCCAGGTAACATAACATTCTTGCCAGTGTCCCTGTCGCCATTGCAAACGATGCACTGGGAAAGCATCGACTAATTCATTGGAAAAACAGCAGCCATACAACGACTCATTAGGCAATTCATCCCAGGTTAACCAGCGTATTTTTACCCCTTGAATTTGTTGCTGTTGCTGACGTAATGCTGCTGATGTTTCAATAATTGTGTATGTAATTGCTTGAAAAAAATTAGGATAATTTCGTTTAATAAAACGCAAAATATCAACCGCTAAAATTCCTTGTCCTGCTCCCATCTCGACTAAATCAAACTCAGGAGGCGATCCCAAAATTTCCCAAATTTGTACGAATTGCTCAGCTAACACTTCCCCAAAATCAGAACTTAAATGAGAGGAGGTAACAAAATCCCCCATCGCCCCTAACTTCGCCCCACGAGAATAATAGCCCTCAGCGGGATAGTAGAGCGCCGCATTCATGTACTCAGCAAAGGAAATTCGCCGCTGAGGGTGATGTTGAATTTGCTGGCGAATCGCAGTCACGAGAGCGGGATTAGAAGCAACAGTCATGAGGCGGATTACGGGAGAGTTGAAGGAACATTGCGCTAGGAACCTGCGGCGATCGCATCCTGACAAGTCCCATTCGGCATTATTATAGGGGGTGTTAGACTCGGAATTGGATTTCGGGGCAGATTGCTCAACGTTTAGGGATAAGACTCAATGGATCATCCGAACGACGGAATTAACTACGAAGGCGCTTGGGACTCCTATGCTCAGGCTTGGCAAACCCTCCATCCTGAACTGGAGTATATCGGGGATGAGTGGGCCGGTCAAGGGGCGGGGGCGGCCAGTTCCTTGGCGGAGTATGAACAGTTAATTGAAACTCAGTTTATTGCTCCCTATATTCGCTCGGATCACGTCGTCTTAGAAATCGGCATTGGTGGCGGTAAAACCAGCGCCTTACTCCTCAACTATGCCCAGCGTTTAATCTGTGCCGATATTTCACAAAAGATGCTTGATGCGACCCAGGCGCGATTAGGTCAGGAGCGAGTTGAGTATTATAAACTCGACGGAATCAGCCTAGATGGTTTACCAGAAAAAGCTATCGATGTCTGTTTTTGTTATGACACTATGGTGCATATCGAACCAAGAGATATTTTTAACTATTTGCGACAAATTCCGCGCTTGCTCAAAGGCGATCGCCTCTGCGTGTTTCACCATACCAATGTTCTGAGCGAGTTTGGCTGGCAGAAATTCCTTCGAGAACTCGATATTAACCTGATGGGAAAACGTCATGGTTCGGCGTTTTCGGTCATGACCAACGAAATTATGGAGAAGTTTCTCGGGGAACTCAACTATCGCGTCTTGCTCAAAGATACCACTAGCGTTCCCCGTGATTGCGTTTGGATTTGTCAAGCTCCTCCGATGGAGAGATAGAAAGCCGTCAGTTGCAGCAATGGCTGAGTGCAACTGACGAGAAGCTCTCTCCATAGATGGAGACAGCGCCAGAGGTGGTCTCGTTAGGCTGGTGGTGGATACTGGTTGAGCCGACCAACGAGTCGCCCTAAGCCAGATATCCAACCTATGATGTCGAGTTAAAGAGAACTTCTAATAATGACAACCGCCGTACGAACAACCAACGCCCTAGAACAGTATCTCGGTGACGAAGCCGAAGACCTTTTAACCCACCGTTGTCGTCTATCACGAGAGCATTTACACAGTCCCTCTCCTGGCGTGGTAGATGATATCTTCGCCACGAGCGATCGCAACCCCCAAGTTCTCCGCAGCCTACAACAGTTATTCAGTAGCGGACGCTTAGCCAACACAGGCTATCTCTCCATTTTGCCCGTTGACCAAGGGATCGAACATACCGCCGCCGCCTCATTTGCTCCCAACCCCGCCTACTTTGACCCCGAAAACCTGGTTAAACTCGCCCTAGAAGGGGGTTGTAATGCGATCGCCACCACGGTAGGCGGCCTAGGTATCGTCTCCCGCCGCTACGCCCACCGCATCCCCTTCATCGTCAAACTCAACCACAACGAGTTACTCACCTATCCCAACCGCTACGACCAAATTCCCTTCGCCCAAGTCGAACAAGCCTGGAACCTGGGCGCAACAGCCGTCGGGGCTACCATTTATTTTGGTTCTCCTGAATCAGCCCGACAAATTCGTGAAATTGGTCAAGCCTTCGCCCGCGCCCACGAATTGGGAATGGCCACAATTCTCTGGTGTTACCTGCGTCATGGAGTCTTTAAGCAGGACAAAGACTACCACACCGCCGCCGACTTAACCGGTCAAGCCAACCATCTCGGCGTAACCCTCGAAGCGGACATTATCAAACAGAAACAGCCCCAGTCTAACGGTGGCTTCCCCGCCGTCGCCAAGGCCACCGGCGAAAAATACGGACGCACCGACGAGCGGGTTTATAGCGAACTCAGCAGCGATCATCCCATCGACTTAACTCGCTACCAAGTTCTCAATTGCTACGCGGGGCGCATTCCCCTGATTAACTCCGGTGGCGCATCGGGCGATAATGACTTCGCCCAAGCCGTGCGTACAGCGGTCATCAACAAACGGGCCGGCGGTGCAGGCTTGATTTCCGGGCGCAAAGCCTTTCAACGCCCCTTAGCCGAAGGCGTGCAACTGCTACAGGCCATCCAAGATGTCTATCTATCGCCTCAAGTGACCCTGGCCTAGTCCAAACCTCTAGTCCAAACAGGGACGACGGCGGTAAAAACGATAGTTGCGATAGTCGTTGAGAATGCGATCGTGGTCAAAACAGAGGTTTTCGGGAATCTGCCAAGGCTCGAACACCTGAAGATGTTTCGCATCATCTCCCGCCTGGGGGGTTCCCGTAGCCGTGGCCAGGAAGACGACACTGAGAGTATGTTTGCGGGGGTCGCGATCGGGGTGGGAGTAAACATGGAACAGTTCGACGAGTTCCACCGTTAACCCCGTTTCCTCTTGGGCCTCGCGCCGGGCCGCTGTTTCGACGGATTCCCCATAATCGACGAACCCCCCCGGAAGCGCCCAGCCATGGGGGGGGTTGAGTCGTTCGACTAAGACGAGGGGACGTTGGGGGCGATCGATCAGTTCAATCAATAAATCGACCGTTGGGGCGGGGTTACGATATTCCGGCATGAAATTAAGGCTAAATGAAGACAGTTTCCTTGGAAGGGCCGTGTTAAAGTCAAGTGAACTTTTCGTTGAACGCCAAGACAGTTAAAGATTATGCCATTTCCGAGAGCTAGTGGAATTTTATTACACCCGACCTCACTCCCCGGTCGGTTTGGGATTGGTGACCTCGGCCCGGAAGCCTATCACTTTGTAGATTTCCTGGAGGGGAGTGGCCAGCAGTTATGGCAAATTCTGCCCCTCGGGCCGACGGGCTATGGCAATTCCCCTTATATGTCCTATTCGGCGATGGCCGGTAATCCCCTGTTGATTAGTTTAGAGAGGCTGCGGGATGATGGTTTGCTGACGGATGCCGATTTAGAGGAAGCCCCTGAGTCACTCGGCGATCGCGTCGATTTTGATGTGGTCGATCGCGTCAAAACAACCCTACTACGCAAATCCTACAAAAACTTACGCAGTCGCGCCTCCTCGGAACAACAGCAGGACTTTGTGGCCTTCTGTAAGGATAAGGCCCATTGGCTCGATGATTATGCCCTGTTTATCTCCCTGAAAACGGAGGTATTCAATAACGCCAGTTGGCATGAATGGGATGAACCTGTCGCCAAGCGAGATCCCGCTACATTGGATAAATGGCGCGAGGAACTGGCCGAGGAAATCGACTTCCGCAAGTATCTCCAATATGAGTTTTTTCAGCAATGGTCGGCCCTGAAGCAGTACGCGAACGATCGCCAGGTGCAGATGTTTGGCGATATCCCCTTCTATGTCGCCCATGACAGTGCTGATGTTTGGGCGCATCGGGAAATCTTCTGTCTCGATGAAGATACCGGCAAACCCTCGTTAATGGCTGGAGTTCCACCGGATTATTTCAGTGAAA
>CAZXWM010000103.1:0-11369 GCA_964644215.1 uncultured Phormidium sp. | reverse complement strand
AAACCACCGGTGCTGCCACCGAAAATCGGAGTTTTTCCAGTCAGTTCTTCTGCCATAAGTTTAAATTGAACGAGATTAAAGAGCTTGATGGGCATCCTATCATTGCAGCGGGGTCAGGTGAGCCATCTCGTCAACAAATGTAACAGTTTGTTAGGGAACGGGGGATAGACGGCAAGGGGCAACCCTAAAGGTACGCCCCTTGCCTCTTGCCTCTTGCCTTTTGCCTTTTGCCCCTTGCCTTTTGCCTTCTCAACGCGATCGCCGACGTTTGGGAACCGCCGACATCCCTGCTGTCGAAGCTGAGGCGTCCTCCGAGGCCGCCTCATCATCGAGGCGGGGAATCGTGAAATGGAAGCGACTACCGCGATCTTTCCCCTCCGATTCAGCCCAAACCTCTCCTCCCCAGCGTTGAATCGCTTGACGACAGATGGCTAACCCTAAACCCGTTCCCCCCGTCGTGCGTCGTAGCGCCCCTTCCTCCTGATAGAAACGCTCAAAAATATCCTCAACGCGAGCCGGTTCAATCCCTCGCCCTGTATCCGACACCGTCACCTTGAGCAAACGATAGCCCATCGGCGTCGCCCGAACCGTAATCGAGCCACCGCTGGGGGTAAACTTGCAGGCATTATCGAGAAGTTTCCCCAACACCTGCACCAACCATTCCCCATCAGCCTGAACCAACGGTAAATCCGAGGGAATATCCACCACCAACTCCGGCAGCGATTCCCCTCCATACTCTCCTCCGTACCGGGCTTTCACCCCGCTCATCGCTAACTCAATACATTCAGGCAACGAGAGAGGTTCTAAATTCCATTCGACCCGTCCACTCTCAAAACGAGAGAGGGTGAGAAAGTCTTGTACCAATTCCCGTAGTCGTTCAGCATCCACTAACGCGGTGTTGAGCATGACCTTCTGTAACTCTTCGGGCATATCCGGTTCACTGGCCAGACTTTCGAGGCAAATTTGAATCGTGGACAGGGGCGTTCGCAACTCATGGCCGGTAATAGCAATCAAATTACTGCGCGTCCGTTCTAAGGCTTCGAGTTGTTGATTGAGATCTTCGAGGTGGGCGTAGGTTTCAGCTTGAATTAACCCCGTTCCCATCTGAATAGCAATGGTATTGACTAACGCCACCTCGTCGTTTGACCAATGGTGAGCGCATCCCTGACAGTGGTGTAACTCCAAAATTCCCAGGAGTTTGCCTCGGTAGAGAATTGGCATCATCAACCAAGCGCCAATCTTCCAGCGTTGCACCTGTTGCGCTAACCAATCTCGGCCCGTTGGCCGTTCCAGAAGCGTAGCCAGACTCTGCATCCGGGTTTCCTGGGGGTTATCGGTATCTTCGAGGAACACCCCCGATTGTCGTTCGATGGCTTCTTGAAATAAGGGGTTATCCAGTAAGGCCCAAGTTTCCCCCACCAACGATTGAATGCCCGGAGCGGCATACTCATGGACAATGGTGGCGGTGGCATCGGTTTCTTTACAGCGATAGACCAAACAACGACAGACATCCAAGGCCTCGCCCAACTCTCGCACGGCAACTTTGAGGATTTCTTGGGGGTCTAGGGATTGACGAATGGCGGTGGTGATGGAGTTGACTAAGCGCTCTTGTTCTTCCTGGGCGGCGATGGAGCGATAGGCTTTGAGGAGTTTATACTGACCGGCTTGTAGATAGGTAATCAGTCGCTCGGCAAAGGGGCCAGGGTTCATCCCCAAGGGTTCGACGGCTGGGGGAAGTTGAGGCTCGGGAGGACGGTCATCAATGCCATAGTCGCGATGAGCTTGGGCGACTTTGTCGGCCAGTTCTGGGCGATAGTGCAAAATCCGCTTTAAGAGCTCTCCAGCGACAAAACGGCTCAGGTCATGGTCAAAGCTCCAAATGCCCTCGAACCGTCGCGCTGTGTCAATTTCCAGACTCGTTTGTCCCAGCCAGCGGGTTTCCCCTTCGGGGATGTCTCGTTCTTGACAGACGAGACAAGTGCCATAGTTGGGACTGAGAACCACCAGGTTCCATTCTTGGCTGAGGGGTTCTTCACTGTCGAAGGCGATGGTTTCATAATGGCCCGACTGGTTGGTGAAATCACTTTCTGGGGCCGCCAGGACATAGACGTGCTGGGTGGCTTGAGCGATGCGCTTATATCGGCTCGCTTCCATGCGATAGAAGCGTTCTTTTTGGAAGCTGGCGATGACGAGGGGTGAGTTTTCTCCCGCCAAGACCTGATCTTCCATCGCGTGGGAGAGGGCAATGAGGGAGGATTTAAAGTATGTTTGCGATCGCAGGTGAGGCTGCGCCTGCAACAAATCCTCCAAAACGGACGTTTTGACATTCATGGATGATTGAACCGTTTGGCGTGTGGCATCCGCTTGTCGTTATCGGTGAGGGAACAGCGAACGATGAACAGGGACTCGTGAGTGATGAATGGCGCGTCACGAGTTGTTATCTGGGTTGGGGTGAACGTTACGTTGATCTCAGGACAATAAATGGGGTATCAGTGAGGGACTTGACCTGAGTACGCTCCCATCGCTGACCGTTTAGGGTCGTCGCTGACGATTAGGGGTCGAGAATAGCCTCGCGGCTATCCCCTCCCATTCAGAACCGTACATGAGACTTTCACCTCATACGGCTCCTAGTTTGCTATCCCTTTACATGGGTGCTGTTGTCTCGGATTTGGCTACCATCATGACGTGATTTATCATCATGGCAGTGACGGTGTAAGGCTTGGAGATTTGTGTAAACATCTTTTCCACCTTTGCACCGAGGTTCAATGTGGTCAACCTCGATAACATCCTCACTTGTGAAGTATTGTCCGCAGTGATTGCACCGTCTTTTTTGCCGTTTTATAAGCTTGGCTATTCTGGTGGGGACACCGGGGTAGCCTTTGCTTTGTCGTTTACTCCAATATGTCCAATCTCCGTCGTAGGGGGATTTCCCGCCTTTCACTTTGATGAATCTTACGATGGGGGTTTCAGCGTGTTTGATTAACCGAAAGCCCTCTTTGGTTTGAAACGTCCATTGTCCATTGACTCCATGTTGATAATACTTTCTGAGTTTGTCATAGGACGCTTTACCGCATCGTGATATTGTCCAAGCCCTTAACGCATTCCAAACCAGTTTATCAAGTTTGTTATAGGTGGTTTTGCTGACTACGGATGAGTAGTAGTTAGACCATCCCTTGATGATAGGATTCAGACGCTTAATCAAAACCGCTTGGGGTGCAGTTCGGTGAACCTTGACGACTTCCTTGACTGCATTGTAATGGGCTTTGATTGCCTTCTTAGATGGTTTGATGTTCAGTTGGTAAGGCTTAGTGTCATGACCATTGTTGACTCCTTTGTGTAGACTCACCGGGTAATGCCGGATGTTGAACCCTAAGAAGTCAAAACCGGGTGTTTCCTCATTCCATTCGGACAAGGTGTTGCATAATCGTGTCTTTTCAGGTTTGAGAGTTAAGCCAACTGGTTCTAACCATTGTTTAATCAGGCTTTGGGCTTCTAGGATAACTTCGGGTCTATTGGCTAGTACCACGAAGTCATCGGCGTAACGAATGATTTTCGGGCGATATGAAAATTCAGTTTTTCCGTTAATTGGTTTCCAATCAGGAAAGCTATTAACAACCGATTCAATCATTCCGTGTAGGGCGATGTTAGCTAGGAGAGGACTGATGACCCCACCTTGTGGAGTTCCTGCTTCTGTACCCTCAAATACGCCGTTGTCCAGGACTCCGGCTTTAAGCCATTGTCTGATATTCCGTTTGTACAGGGTTGGACAATCTAGTTTGGACAGTAGATAATCATGGTTTATTTGGTCGAAGCATTTAGCAATATCGGCATCTAAGACATATTGAGGTTTCTTCAATGCTTTCTTAAAGATTGCATTGATTGCATCGTGGGCTGAGCGTCCGGGTCGGAACCCGTATGATTCTGCCTCGAATTGCGCTTCCCAATATGGTTCTAGACCAAGTTTAACCAATGCTTGACAGGCGCGGTCTGTGATGGTCGGAATACCTAGGGGACGTTTTTCATCGCGCCCTGGTTTGGGTATCCAGACTCTACGTAGGGCTTTGGATTTCACTTGGGATTTGAGTTTCGAGGCAAGAGTGAATCTGGCTTTAGCGTTGATGGATTTGACCCCATCAATACCAGCCGTGTTCTTGCCTTGATTGTCCTGTGTTACTTTCCGTACTGCCAATAACCGCGCATACCATGATTTAGGGAGTAAACGCTGAAGCTTCCTAGCTTTAGCCTTGTTTCCGTTCTGTACAGCCGTGTAGATTGCTTTTTGCAACTTGAAGACTTTACGTTGGATTTTACCCCAGGGTAAGTCTCGCCATGCGTTGGTCGTAGTCTTTGAACTCGCTATCGCCGTTTTCATTGCTAATTGGCACTCATACAACTTTACAAACCGGAGAACGTCAGCATATCCGCATCCATTACAGATGGGCATTAGCTTCTTTCTCCATCTCACCCCCATATCCCATGCGCTTAGACTTTTCACTTGTCCGGGTATCGACCAAGACCCCGAACAGGGTATATGGGGTTATCTCGTTCCACTACAACGGGTGTTTCCGATTTAGGTCTCCTCTCTCCTCGGTGGTACTTTTGAGAGCTGGTGTAGGTGATTCATACATATCCCTACCTTTCCCAATGTTCGATTTGAACGCAGCCTGTCAACTGATTTTGGCTACTTAGCTATTTTCCGAGGTTCAAGACGAGGATTCAACCGATGTGCTTGACCTTGTCGGATTGTCAGTGGTCATGTTGTTGAGAGTCAGTTCTCTCTCAATGCCTTCCTAAGCCCGCTTCAACCCATAGGTTGTCATTCTATAAGTTGGGGCTGGCGTTAGACGTAGGACTCATCAGATATTGAAATCAATGATTGATGTTGATTTGTCTGATTTTGCTCTGTCCTTCCCTACCTAAATTGAGTATTTCTACTCAATCGTGGGACATTGTAGCAGTTGTCAAGGGTTTTAGTTTTGATGTTATCTCAACCGCTGTATCCCTTGCTAGACTTACGTTTCAGGTATTTCAGCCTTCACTTTGGTCTAAACGATTCGCACGTATGATCTAGCTTAGCTGAAACCGTCGCCCTCAAGGGAGGATGTCAAAGGGCTAAGCTGGCTAAACGCTCACAGAGGCGATCGAGATGGTCTCGCTGATGGGTTGCCATGAGGGTGATGCGTAGCCGACTGGTGGGGACGGTGGGAGGACGCACGGCGGACAGGAAGAGTCCCGACTCTCGCAGGGTCGCTCCTAAACTCACGGCTTGGGCCGCGTCAGCCAGTTGGATGCAGAGGATGGGGGAACTTGAGGGAATGAGTTGACTTTTTTGCTTTAGTATGGTAGAAAGTTTCTGCTTGAGATAGGTCTGATGAGTCCAGAGTTGTTGCCGTCGCTGTGGCTCAGTCTCGACGATCGCGATCGCCGCCTGGGCCGCCGCTGCCTCGGCTGGGGAGAGTCCGGTGGTATAAATCCAGGTGGGGGCGCGATTGCGGAGATAGTCAATCACAGAGGCTGAACCGGCGACATAGCCCCCTAAACTGCCCAGGGCTTTACTGAGGGTTCCCATCTGAACCAGGGGGCGATCGCCACAGTGGAAATGCTCCACCGTTCCCGCACCCCGACGCCCCAAAACCCCAGTCCCATGGGCATCATCGACTAAGAGCATACAATCGTACCCTTGGGCTAAATCTAGCAGTTGCGGCAGGGGACAGAGATCCCCATCCATACTAAACACCCCATCGGTGACAATGAGGGCGCGGCGAACCTGCGCTCGCTGCTGTTGCAACTGTTGCCGCAGGGCCGCCATATCTCCATGGGGGTACTCCTGTACCATTGCCCCAGAGAGACGACTGCCCTGGCGTAAACTGGCGTGATTATAGGCATCAGCGAAAATCCCATCACGAGGACCGACTAGGGCGGAAATCGTGCCTAAATTTGCCAAATACCCAGAACTAAAAACGATCGCATCCTCCGTTTGTTTAAGCCGGGCAATGGCTATCTCTAAGTCTCGATGCAGGGGACGATGGCCACTCAACAGCCGCGAACCCGTACTCCCGGTTCCATACTCCCGCGTCGCCGCCACCGCTGCCTCAATTAGCCGTTCATCTCCGGCTAAGCCTAAATAGTCGTTGCTGGCAAAATTCAGGACTGGAGTTCCTTGCAGACTCACCTCTGGACCACTGCGGCCGGTAACGGCTTGTACTTGCCGATACCAGTTGGCCTTATGAATCGTAGCCAGCGATCGCTCAATCCAAGCATAGGAACTCATGGACTCTTTACCTGTCAACAGTTTCGTCTAGGTCGAAGGGCGGGAAGCGAGTCATCCAATGATTGAGGGTTTCGGCGGCCGTTAAGCCTCCGAGTCCGTAACAGGCTCGTTTACGCCAGGGAAGAACAGGGAAATGACCCATCGGCGCTTGGCGATGAAAATTCAGATCATCGTAGTAGAGCCAGGTTCCGCCAGAACGCCAATGGACGCGATCGCAAAACCGACTATAATCAGCGCCGCTAGTCCACCAAATCTCCGCTTGCACCGACCAGCCTAAACGCCCCTCACTGTAGGCGTACCACAGCTCATCGAGGGCCTGTAACTCCCTCTGAGGAAAGGCCGCAATCTCATCGCCAGCGAGCCAGTCTCGGCCCTCAATCTCAGCCACCTCTAAAATTCGTTGCCAAGTCCAATAGTCGGCTTCACGCCACTCTTGTTGAGCCAGATGTAAGGCTAGGGGACTATAGACCTCATCGAGTTCAGAGATTTTCCCAGATATCTCCGCTGACTCATCTAGGCTGGCCTGAGATTGTTCTAGGTGAGATAGCCGTTGTTCGATCGCCTCAAGGCGTTGCTTGAGGGCCAATTCTCCCTGCAATCGTTGCCAGAGCGATCGCCCCCAAGACAAATGACTCGGGTGTTGGGCGATCGCCAATCGGGACTCAGGCGTAACATCCCAGCCACAACTGGGACAGGTGAGCCAATCCTCCTGACAAGAGGTTCCACAAATGGGACAAGGGAACCTTATCATCACGTCCCGCCCTTAGAACTCATCATCTTCAAAGGTATCAAGTCCAGAGGTATCGCGATCGTTTTTGGAACCGAGCAGATCGAGGCGATCGACCCGAATCACCGGTTTAGAGCGAGGTGCATTCGTATTGCGGTCTTGCCAATGCTCAATCTTCAACGATCCCTTGACCCCAATGAGACTCCCTTTACGGACATAATTGGCCGCCACCTCCGCTCGCTTATCCCATAATTCCAAATTAAACCAATCTGGCTTGTCTGTTTTGTTAGTGGGGCGATTCACCGCTAACGTCAAATTACAGACGACCTTGCCCGATTCAAAATACTTGACATCAGGATCTATTCCGACCCGACCCACCAGATTGACGACATTGAGTGTCATGGAGAATTTATGTTGAATGATACATCAACCTAATCTTAACCCCGATTCGATGTCCTGTAACCAGTAATTTCATCCCGAGCAAAAACCAAAGCAGCGTATGATGAGGCGTAGCACCATTTAGGCAGAGGCACTAGACGGAACCAGTGATCATGGTATAGAATCCACCTCGGTCAATGTACAAGTTTCCTTATTATCTCTGTTAGCACAAGCGTATTCTAAACTGGGAGGGCACAGGCGCGCGTGGCAAATTTAAGTCGCTTCTCACTCTCTAGAGACATGGGTATCGACCTAGGGACTGCAAATACCCTGGTCTATGTCTCTGGAAAAGGCATCGTCCTACAAGAACCATCGGTGGTTGCCATCGATCAAGACGATAAACTTCCCCTAGCCGTGGGGGAAGAAGCCAAGCAAATGCTCGGTCGGACTCCGGGAAACGTCGTCGCACTACGCCCCTTGCGGGATGGTGTGATCGCCGATTTCGACACCGCCGAGTTGATGCTCAAACATTTCATTCGGCAAGTCCATGGTGGCCGTAGCGGACTCGTTGGACCCCGTATTGTCATTGGCATTCCCAGTGGCGTGACTGGGGTAGAACGACGGGCGGTTATGGATGCCGCTATCCAAGCCGGGGCGCGAGATGTGCGCCTCATTGATGAACCCATCGCTGCGGCGATCGGGGCAGGACTGCCCGTGGCTGAACCGACGGGCAACATGATTGTAGACATCGGTGGCGGGACCACAGAAGTGGCAGTCCTGAGTTTACAGGGCATTGTGCTGAGCGAATCCGTCCGGGTTGCCGGGGATGAGCTGAGCGACTCCATCACCCAATACATGAAAAAAGTCCATAACTTAGTCATTGGGGAACGGACCGCCGAAGAAATCAAAATTCAGGTGGCCTCAGCCTATCCCACCCAAGAAGACGACATCATCATGGATGTCCGAGGCTTGCACCTTCTGTCTGGGTTGCCTCGTACCGTCACCATCAAGGGTCCCGAAATTCGCGAGAGTATGTCAGAACCGCTATCGGTGATTATCGAAGCCGTCAAGCGCACCCTGGAACGTACCCCGCCTGAATTGGCGGCCGATATTATCGATCGCGGTATCATGTTGGCCGGTGGCGGGGCCTTACTGCGAGGACTCGATACCTTAATCAGCCATGAAACCGGGATTGTCACCCATGTGGCTGCCGATCCCCTCAGTTGTGTGGTGTTGGGAACTGGGCGAGTGTTGGAGAACTTCAAACAACTCGAACGGGTATTCCGAGGTCAATCTCGGTCTCTGTAGACTCGAGCTAGACCCAACCCCCTTAAAACGCATAGCACAGGAGAAAGCTATTGTACGTCTTGCGTCGTTACTGGCAACGCTATAGAACCCTGGGGCTGTTGGCGATATTAGCCATCGGCTCCGCGTGGGGATTTCGTCAGACTGACGGGGCGATCGTGTTTGAAGTCTATCAGCGCTTATCCGCCCCCTTTGAAGCGGATTCGGGTCGCGAACAACAACTCGTTAACGCCCGAGTATTGGAACTTCAACAACGGTTGCTCGAAGTCAATCAAGAGAATCTTCAATTACGGGAACTGTTAGATTACGAGCCACAAACCTCGCAAGAGCCAACCTTTGCCCCAGTGATTGGCCGCAGTGCCGATCGCTGGTGGCAACAGATTCTTCTCGGGCGCGGCCGCAACAGCGGTCTGGCGGTCGATGATATTGTCATGGCTCCCGGTGGGATTGTAGGGCGTGTGGTCAGCATTACCGATGAAACCAGCCGCGTGTTGCTGATCAGTGATGCCAGTAGTTCCCTTGGTGTCACCGTCGGTCGCTCTCGGGAGATGGGCCTGTTACGGGGGAAAGGCTCCAACCGGGCGATCGTGGAATTTTTCGAGAAACTGCCAGATGTCAAAGAGGGTGACGCGATTCTCTCATCTCCCTATAGTCAACGATTTACCTCGGGCCTGCCCCTCGGAACGGTAGTGGCCGTCAATTTAAATGCCAGTCCGGCCCCTCAAGCCGAAATCGAACTCTCAGCCCCCCTGAGTTCCCTCGAATGGGTCATGGTTTATCCTAAGCCCTCCGTCCCCCTGCCGAGTGAGTCTGCCGAGCCAATTGACCCCCTCGGAGAGACGCTTCAACTCGATTAATGATTTTCCTGTCCCTATGCAGCCAGACCTACGCCCGGTTCGTGCCACGGGATTGACTCAGCCCCCCCCAGTGGGTTGGCAAGCACTCCGACAGCGGTTGCTGTCTTGGACGCTCACAGTTCTCTCGGTCCTTCCTTGTTTGCTTTTGCTTCCGGCTCGTTTGCCGGGGATGGAACTGCTAGGAATTGCCCCGAACTGGTTATTGGTTTGGGTGGTGGCCTGGAGTATTAAACGCTCGGTCTGGGAAGGTGCCGTGGCCGGCGTCACCCTCGGACTGTTGCAAGATGGCATGAGTGCGGCGGTTCCTACTCATGCTATTAGTTTGGGGATTGTGGGGATGCTGACGGCTCGTTTGCAGCGCGAACGGGTGGTTCAGGATGATATCATCTCGGTTTTATTGATCGTCTTCGGGATGACGGTAGTCGGCGAGACGATTCGCGCCCTTCAGTTTAGTCTCTATGCGTGGCGTTTACCGGCATCGGCAGTATTTTGGAGCTTTGAGGAGATTTGGCGCTATTACCAGCAGGTCGCTCTCGGCTCAGCGGTCTTAAATAGTTTATGGTCGCCGGTTATTTATTATCCGCTAAATTTGCTCTGGGAACATCGGTTTACGAGCAATTGAGGACTCATTGACGGCTCTGGCCAAGGTCGAATGTCATGGTTCGCGATCGCCTGCCTGCTGCGCTGAAGACCGCAATTAGGGACAATGGGACAAGAGAACGCTTACCCGGACAACTTTGATGCTCAAATATGCTTATTTCCCTGGCTGTGTCGCCCAGGGGGCCTGTCGTGAACTCTATGATTCCACGGCGGCGTTAACGCAAGCTCTCGATATTGAACTGATTGAACTGAAACGGGCCGCCTGTTGCGGTTCGGGAACCTTCAAGGAAGAATCGGCTCTCCTCGAAGATACAGTCAATGCTCGTAACATTGCCCTAGCCGAAGAACTCAACTTACCCTTGCTGACTCATTGCAGTACCTGTCAGGGGGTGATTGGGCGCGTCGATGAACGCTTGAAAGCCGCTCAAGGCGATCGCCCCGAGTATGTCGAGCAAATCAATGCTCTCCTCAGTAACGACCATTGTTCTCCCTACAAAGGGGCCACAGAGGTTAAACATCTCCTCTGGGCCTTAGTGGGAGACTATGGCCTAGAGGAACTGCAAAAGCGGGTGACTCACAAACTCAGTGGCCTCAACTGTGCAGCCTTCTATGGCTGCTATATCCTCCGCGCTCAGAGTCATCTCCCCTATGATGACCCCCATAACCCCCAGTCGATGGAAAATGTTTTTCGCACTCTGGGAGCCACCCCAATTGAGTATGATGGACGCACTCAATGCTGTGGCTGGCCCCTGTCGAGTTACGCCACAGAACAGTCGTTTCAGATGGCCGGAACTCATCTACAAGCGGCACTTGACGCAGGGGCGGATTGTATGGTAACGCCTTGCCCCCTCTGTCATTTGAATCTCGATTCCCGTCAACCGGATGTCGAAACCGTCATGGGCCGCAAACTTGGCTTACCGGTCTTGCATTTACCTCAACTCGTGGCTCTGGCCCTCGGACTTGATCCCAAGGTCTTAGGCCTCGATCGCCACATGGTCTCGACCCGCCCAGTTTTGGCAAAATTGGGGCTTTAATCCCCCAGAAAGCTGATGGGCTAAGGGCTGTAACCGGTTCTCTGTGGACTTCCGAAATGTCAAGTTTGTTAAAGTTTTGCTGCATTTTGTCATCCTAGTCCGAGTGGCACGATAGACTAGCCCATAATCCAAAGGTCGCTGATTGACAGAATTGCTAATTTTGCCAATCCGACAATAATCAAAAACCAAAAACCAGT
>CAZXWM010000102.1:0-11500 GCA_964644215.1 uncultured Phormidium sp. | reverse complement strand
CCCACTTCAAAGACATCAAGCGTAGCGAGATGGCTTAAGTGGGGGAGGATGTCAAGTCCAGCGATTCAGGTTTAAAAACGCGCAATGGGAGTTACGTCACTCAAAAATCCTTGGTTTCGGGTTGCGATCGCAGCAGCGATGGTGTTTTTCTTGGTGAGCCTCACCATTACGCTTCATCGCTACTACACATTCTACGCCTCTTACGACCAAGGAATTTTTAACCAGGTGTTCTGGAATAACAGTCATGGCCGCTTTTTCCAGAGTTCCCTCTCCTCAGCTTTATCCACCAATGTCGTCCACCAGGGGGAGTTCCCGACGGTGTTCTACCAACGCCTGGGCCAGCATTTCACGCCGGCGTTACTGTTTTGGCTTCCCATTTACAGCCTGTTTCCCTCCCCGGTGACGTTGACGGTGTTACAGGTCATTTTGGTGACGGCTGCGGGATTGGTTCTCTATGTTCTGGCGCGACAATACCTGGAATCGCCGATTGCGGCCTTTATTACCCTCAGTTTTTACTGTGCTAATGCGGTATTGGGGCCAACTTGGGGCAATTTCCATGATATTTGTCAGATTCCTCTGTTTACCTTCACCCTGCTGTTGGCGATGGAGAAACGCTGGTGGGGGCTGTTTTGGGGGGTTGCGATCGCCATCCTCTTAGTTCGCGAAGATTCGGGAATTAGCCTGTTTGGGGTGGGAGTTTATATGGTTCTCAGTCGTCGCTTTCCGGCGCGAGGGGCGGTCGTCTGTTTGTTGGGGTTTGGCTATATTGTGGGGTTAACCAATCTAGTGATGCCCTTATTTTCCGAGGATATTTCCGAGCGGTTTATGATGGAACGCTTCGGACAATATGCCGAGGGAGAGAGTGCTACCACCTTAGAGATTCTCTGGGGGATGCTGAGTCAGCCGTTTCGTGTGATTCAGCAAATTTTTACTCCGTTTGGCCGCACAATCAGTTATTTATTAGGACAGTGGCTTCCCTTTGCCTTCGTTCCAGCTGCGTCTGGTGGGGCCTGGGCGATCGCCGGGTTTCCCTTATTAAAACTCTTTGTGGCCCAAGGACAGTCAGTTTTGGCGATTAATATCCGCTATGCGATGACGGTGGTTCCCGGACTCTGTTATGGGGCGATTCTCTGGTGGTCTGTGCGTCCACAGGTGTTCAAAACCCCCAACATTCGCCGTTTTTGGATTTTTTGTCTCAGCCTTTCGGTGATGGTGACGATTGGCGGAAACCCCAACCGCAGTTTATCGTTTCTGATTCCCGATTCCATTGACCCCTGGGTTCATGTTCCCATCACTCGCCAATGGCGTCATGCGGCAGCTATCTATCCTCTATTGGCCCAAGTTCCTGAGGAGGCCAGTGTGGCGGCGACAACTTATATTATTCCCCATCTGTCCAGTCGTCGGGAGATTTTGCGCTTTCCCCAGATGGAGTTGTTGACGGATGCGGGCGTGGTGGAGAAGATGGACTATATTTTGCTGGATTTGTGGCGTTTGCAAACCTATCAAGTGGCCTTCCGACATGATCGCGAGCGTTTGGCGGTGATGGTTCCTAAGTTGCAACGTCTGAGTAAGAGTGGCGAGTATGGGATTTTGGCTTGGGGTGATGGGGTGATTTTACTGGGGAAAGGACAGGTTAGTAATCCTGAGGCGGTGGCGGCTTGGGAGGCGTGGCGATCGCAGTATGAGTCGGAGACGATGGCGTTTTATCGTCCTCGGGATTAGGCGTTGGGAGGGAAACTCCGAAACCGTGAGTTAAGCCGATAGGGTGACGGCTGACCCGTCTAAAAACCCGAGAACCAGGCGTTCTTCGGGAATCCCTTGGTCAATTAAATCTTGAGTAATTCCGGCTTCCATCCCATCGTACTCAATGACCACGTTTCCGTCACGCAAGACAATATAGATGAGATTGCCTCGAACACGTCGACCTCGATCCCAACCCACCTGCATTAGTGCATAACGATCTTGCTTCTCGTCGAATACCGTCTCCAATCTGATTTGGCCGTGAGACGGACGAAGTTGGGCATAGTGAGAGATAACCTGTTGGACAATTTGGCGATCGGTGGTTATGGTATCCATTGTTTCACCTCTGCTGTTGTCGCGTCAACGACTACAAGATTTAAAGGCAGTTCGTTAATGACCAGTTTACCAATTTGTTCGCTGAAAATTGTCTCGTAGGTAATATCTGTCACACCCAGATAAATCTGACGTCCCGGATCGACTTGGTTCAATAAAAGCTTATATAGGCTATACTGTCCGATGGCTTGTTCCAAATCAGCCATCGCCGAAAGTCCTCGAAATTCTTTAATCTCAATGGCAATACGGGTGCGATCGCGTTCGACACCGATGATATACCCTTTTTGCGGGTTCAGAAAACGAGATCGTCCCACTCCCAGGTCAATAAATAAAAAGCGTTCCCCATAGGAAATCACATACGGATCATCCGTAATCTCCCAACCTTCTTTGACGAGAGCTTGTTTGATAATATGATGAGTGGTGTCCCTTCGAGGCATGATGTACGAATAGCTTGATGAATATCCGAGATAGGGGCTGCAAATCCGCGAAATCAGGCATTTCGGCTCATCTTTCGCTGATTGGGATAAGGTCAGGGTAAGTCATAATGTCTATACTAAAGTCAACCCTTTTGGTCACCCTCTTAACCCAGATTGAAGCCAATCCCGTAGGGGCGCGCCACTTGCGGTTCGCCCCCCAGATGCACAAAGCCTTCAGACTCATCCTACCTCAAATCTTGCCTCTTTTACAGAGAATCTGACCCATGAATCAGCGTAGAAAAGATGTGGAAGAAATGCTCGGGCTACTTCGTGCAAAGCTATCGGCTTTTGAGCGAGAATTGGTGTTAGCCGCCAGTCCTACTATCCAATTTGAACTCAAACAGCGTATTGATAATGAAATCAAACCCCAAATTGCACGTTATGAAGCTGAACTGACATCTCTTCAAGCTGAAGACACTCCAGAAACTATGAATATGCCGCCAGAACCCAATTTATTAAACCTATCTGGCTCGGACAAAAGACGTTTACGAGAAGCTGTTTTGTCCGCTTACCCCAGTCAGGGCGATTTGCAGATATTTGTCGAGGAGTATCTTAATGAAAATTTGGCCGCGATCGCCGGCGGAGACAATCTCAGCCAGGTCGTGTTTAAACTCATTCAATGGGCGATCGCCAAAGGACGTATCGAGGCACTCATCCTCTCTCTCTACGAAGATACCAACAACTCAGAGATTCGCTCATTTTGCAGACCTATCATTCAAGAAAAGTTAGACTTAAATACAAATCTTAAACAAGCCAAATCCTTAAGTGATGAATTAGCTTGGGACTGGGACATTGACGACGAAGAGCTACAAGCATTTCTCCCTAAACAGTATAGTATTGAAGCCGATGTGGGTCAATTATTACGGGGGTTAAACTGGGGGGCATCAGTATGTCGAATCACCCATGTTAATCGTCCCGGTGAATCCGCAACTGGTGTTTTAATTGCCCCAAACTTGGTCTTAACGAACTACCATGTTCTAAGTTTGAAGGAAACCGAGGATCTCGGGGCGATCGCCCAATCACTCCGGTTCGAGTTCGGCTATATTAGTAGCCAGGACTTCCATCCGGTGTCTCGTCCAGCCACCACCGTTGTCCAACATCAACCCGTGATTCACGCCAGTCCAGTGGCCCAGCTTGATTATGTCCTCTTACAGGTCAACACTGAAGGGGTGACAGTGCCACCCGTCCCCTGGCGGCCCCAACCCGAATTGCTCCCCCAGTCCTCCCTGAATATCCTCCAGCATCCTGATGGAGAGAGAATGAAGGTGTCATTAAGTAACAATGGTGTCGTCAAAGTCGATTCTGTGAGAGGATTGGTATGGTACGTCAACCGCACCCAGGGCGGATCGAGTGGTTCCCCCTGTTTTAACGAAGACTGGGAACTGGTGGCGTTACACCATAAGGAACAGCAACGGAGTTTTGGGAGTGTCCGGGAAGGAATTTTGTTCGAGTCAATCTATGCTGAGATTTCTCGGTTTCTATAGTTATCTCAATATCTAAATTAAGGAATATCTATGGGTCGTCGTATTGTTACAGAGCAATTTCAAAGTCGAGCAAAACCATCGGTAGATGGCTATTCAGACCGACTGCTGAAATATATTCCCAGTGAAACGATCGGCTTCTGGTTGGCCGTCAGCGGGATTATCAAGAGTTCTGAAGATAGCCAGGAGACTGTTTTGCTTTGGTTATTTTTTATTGTGGGTATTTTGTTGACCATTGGCTGGATTTTCAAGCAAACTCATGACCCCGAGAAACCCATAGCCCGAACTCAAATTTTAGTATCTTGTGGAGCCTTTATCGTTTGGGTGTTTGCAACGGGTGAACCCTTCTCAAGCCTAGACTTCTATCGCCCTTACTATGGGTCACTGTTACTGATTACCTACACAGCATTGGTGAGTTTGATTGTTCCGAAAGAAAGTTAATTGGCAATGGATTGGACAGGCCCTAAACGGGGAAAATTTCGTGATTGCATACAGGATATTTATCCTGATAAAGATGAGCTAGAAATATTCATAGATGAAGTTTTTGAGGTTGATTTAGCTAATATAAAAAACAGTCAAAAATATAAGACATACTGTTTTAATTTAATAAAGTTTGCCGAATCTGAAAATAGACTAGATGAACTTTACGATAAATTTTGTGAAGAAAATGCTGATAATCCTAGGATAACCACACTCAAGAATAAAATTGACCCTTTGATTGAGGTGGAGGATGTAAATACTTTTTTTGAGCCTTTAGAAAATAATATATCTGAACAAAATAATCTTCCCAATCGTCCAGAGATCTCATATTTCTATCTACTAATTTCTGTAGTCCAGCAAAAGGTAGATGATTTTTCTATTATTGCTGAGCTTCACGGTCTTTCAGACTCCCCTGAACCCCTTGATGGCAATGATGACGGACAACGGGGAGTATCCTGTGACTTAACCGGTGTGAGTGAAGACGATCGCCCTGCTGTCATTGCCGAACAGCTTGCAGAACCGTTAGGTAGATGGATTCAAGCAGCCGAGTCTCAACTATTAAACCAATTTGATAATCAAATTACCAAGCTGGTAACCTTAGAGATTTTCTTGCCTTGGCAGTTACTGGATATGAATATAAACCAGTGGTGGGTTGTCGATGAGTTCAAAGATGTGACCGAGTTATCAGGACATCGAGGTTGGCTCGTGCGATCGCTCGATCGCATCAAAACACCGGGTTTAAGGATTACATTAAACAACGGTTGGGATAACCTCAAGGAGGCAATGACAAACCAGTGTTTGAACAACCACTGGGGGGACATTGACTGTCAATGCCGGAACCTTCAGGCGTTACTCAGTGCAGCTTACCCCATTTATCGATTTCCTGACGGATTGCCCGAGGATAGAGAAACCCGTCAGGACTTACTTAAAAAACTCCTCAAAGCCCCCAGTCCGATCGCACTGTGGACTCAACTTCCCCAATCTGACCGACAAACGACCCTAGACACATTTGACACTCTCTTGAGCTGCGATAACTTGATAGAATCGGCTCGTTTAGCTGAATGTATCAAACAACAACGGTTCGGGAATCCAGCGACCCCCATTCGGGATTTAACCTTCCTCTATGACTGTCCTGATCGTATTCCCACCCTTCCCAGTCCAAATAAACCCTTATCTGGACAATCCTAAGTTAATCACCCCCACCCCCAATGAGTACCTGGAAACTATTTCATGGCAACTGTGACGACGCTCCCCACAGTTTACGGGAAATTCCCGATCGCCCCCCCTGGCGAGAGTTTTTACCCCCTGAACAGGTGGACGAAACCGCAGATAACCAGTATTGGCAACGGTTACGTGAGATTGGTGACGCCGATAAGCGGGCCATCCAACGGGGCCGGAGTTTCCGTATTCAGACCGATAAAACAGGTCATTCCACTATTGTCGATGCCGTTAATGCGGCCCTGCATCTGCGTCGTCCCCTGATGGTGACCGGCGTTCCGGGATCGGGTAAAACCTCCCTAGCTTATGCGATCGCCTATGAACTGCAACTTAACCCCGTGTTGGTCTGGTCCGTCACCGCGCGATCGCAGCTTCAAGATGCCCTCTATCAGTATGATGCGATCGCCCGTTTGCAAGATACCCAGCTTGACGAACTTAAACGAAAACTCGATCCCAACAGTCCCAGAGAAGCGGGAAACTTAGGGGATTACATCCAACTCGGTCCCGTCGGTACCGCCTTCTTACCCTCCCGTAAACCCCGAGTGTTGCTGATTGACGAAATCGATAAAAGTGACTTAAACCTCCCCAACGACCTGCTGAACCTCTTTGAAGAAGGACAATTCGAGATTCGGGAATTGGTGCGACGCAAACGCCGCCGACGCAATGGAGACAACAATGAAGACGAGAATCGCGACAACGAAGAAGCCACCGTCACCGTGCGAACCGAAGACCTCGACATGGAAGCCCCCATCACCAATGGTCGCGTCCAATGTTGCGAGTTTCCCCTGATTATTATGACCAGCAACGGTGAACGGGACTTTCCCCCAGCCTTCTATCGCCGTTGTCTACGAGTGGAAATGCCCAAACCCACCCCTGAGTCTCTGTTTCCCATTGTGCAGTCTCATTTTGCCCAGGGAGATGAGGCGAAATGGGAGATAGCTGAAGCACAGATAAAACAGGTCATTCAAGACTTTGTTCGGTCTGGCAATCGCAGCGATCGCGCCACAGACCAACTCCTCAATGCCGCCTATCTCATTGCCCACAAAAACAGTCCCAGTGACTCAGACATGGAGCGACTCAAAAAACTTCTATTCAAAAGTCTAACCAACCCAAATTAATGGAGATTCAGCGGCTCGTCACCAGCTTAGCAACAGAAGCCGAACTCAGCGCCAGAGAAATTGCTGACCTGTTCTGGCTGGCCCTGCAAATGGACGAACAACCGTCAGAGTCTCCCCCCCCGACTCCAGCACCAGACCCCTCTCCGACTCCCACACCAGACCCCTCTCCCACTCCCACACCAGACCCCTCTCCGACTCCAACACCAGACCCCTCTCCGACTCCAGCACCAGAACCTAGTGCAGACGTGGCCACCGCCACCCCTCAGCCTGGTGTCATGCTTCCCCAAGATGCCTTACCCATTTGGATTAACGATCCTCCCCTCTTAAACAATCCCCTATCCCTAATTCGGGCCTTACGTCCGCTGCTACAAGAGATTGAGGTGGGAGTGGGAACCCGAGTCGATGAAACCGCAACCGTGGAACGCATTGCCCAACATCAAATCTGGCTTCCTATCCTGCAAGGCGAACGAGAACCCTGGTTTGAAATCGTCTTAATCGTTGACCGCACCCCCTCGATGAATCTCTGGCGGCGGCTGGTCGATGATATTCGCCAAACTTTACGGCATTACGGGGCCTTCCGGGATTTACGACAGTTTGACCTAGACCTCGATGCAGCGGGTCATGTGGAGCTATTATCCCATCCTCAACAGCGCCGTCATCGCCCCAAGGAACTCATTGAACCCAACGGTCGGCGAATTATCCTCATCTTGAGCGATTGCGTTGCCAGCTATTGGTGGGATGGGAGGCTGTTCGCAATTTTAGAGACTTGGGCAACAGTGATGCCCACAGCCATTTGGCAACTGTTACCTGAATGGATGTGGGACCGCACCGCCTTGGGTCAGGGCATCAATGTGGGATTGCGTAACGACCTCCCCGCAGCCACCAATCTACAACTGAAGGCAGCGCCTTTGGGGTTAGAGAGTCCCCAAGACTGCGAACAGACCTTACCCATGCCCGTTATGACCGCTGAGAGTCAGGATCTATCGCGATGGAGTCGTATGGTGGCAGGAGATGGACGACAAGCCAGTAGCGGCTATCTCCTCACCAAGCCGGGGCGCAAAGTCTCCCAATCCCCTGGCGACTCGGACTCAGAGGCTGACCTTGAACAGTTCCCTCCAGAATCACAAACTCCAGACCAACAACTCCAAGACTTTTATCTCCTCTCCTCCCCGAGAGCGCGGCGATTACTGATGTTGCTGGCCGCTGCCCCAGTGATTACCCTGCCGATTATGCGTCTCATCCGCGCCTCAAGGTTACCAGAGGTCTCCCCCCTACCCATTGCCGAGGTATTTCTCAGTGGCCTGTTGCAGCGCTTATCCCACCAGACCAATGGAATGGATGCGGAGTCGGTTCAATATGACTTTTCCCCTGGGATTCGTGACCGTTTACTGAGGCGCTCACCGGAAGTTGAAGTCATTGACATTATTAACGAGGTGTCGCGCTATATTTCTGAGCGCCTGGGGTATAGTTCCTTAGCGGAGTTTCGGGCATTTCTGTTATCCCCCCATAGCACAGATCCCAAGTTAGCGGGAGTAAAAGCCTTTGCCAGCCTCACCGCCTCGATTTTGGAACGTCTAGGTGGGCGATATACCACCTTTTCCCAACAATTGCGCCAGAGTGCCGGAGAATTTCTCCCAAATTTCCCTCCCTTGCAACCCCTGGAGTATGAAAGCGCCGTTATCGAAATTCAAGAGATTTTCGAGTTTGAGACAGCGACCATAAGTCTTGAAATGACGGAAAAACGTCGTTGGTTCGGGTTGCGACGGGAAAGAGAGCAAAAATGGCTGATTCAGCGCCGCCCAGGTGAAGCGGAAGGCTATGTTGAACCCCTCAACGACGAGCTGGGATTAGAGATGCTGTCCATCCCCCCTGGAACCTTCCTCATGGGAGCACCAGAAGCAGAACCCGAAAGCCGAGGTAACGAAAGGCCCCAGCATGAGGTGACAGTTGCCGCGTTTTTCATGGGGCGCTATCCGGTCACTCAGGCACAATGGCGAGTGGTGGTAAGCTACCCAGTCGTAGACCGAGATCTCGATCCTGCTCCCTCAAACTTTAAAGGAGATGATTTGCCTGTTGAGCAAGTCAGTTGGGACGATGCCATCGAATTTTGTCAACGACTGTCCCAACGAACCGGAAACACCTATCGTCTTTCCAGTGAAGCCGAGTGGGAATATGCCTGTCGGGCCGGAACTCAAACTCCTTTCTATTTCGGCGAGACCTTGACCCCGGAGCTAGCCAATTATAACGGCAACTATACCTACAATGGCGGTCTTGAAGGAGTCTATCGTGAGTCAACAACACCCGTTGGAACCTTTCCTGCCAATGCTTGGGGGTTATGCGATATGCACGGCAATGTTTGGGAATGGTGTCAGGATGACTGGCATGATAACTATGAAGGGCGACCTGAGAATGCCTATGCTTGGCTAAATGACAGTTCTACCAACAATAGAAAAGTTCTACGTGGTGGTTCTTGGAACAACTCCCCTAGGAACTGTCGTTCCGTTGTTCGTTATGGAGATATAACGGAGATTCGCCCTCGCAACTTCAGTCTTCGGCTCTGTTGTTCCGTGGTGCAGATTCTATGATCCTTGATGGTCTTGCTTGCCATCGTGCCCCTCACCCTTTGTTTTTTGTCCTTCCTTCAATTAGTGCGACGTATCTTTATTTATTTTATTTTCTTGAGAGGCGAGTGAGGTGATCGAGGTTCATCCACCAACTTAACTAGGTGATCCCAACTTGAACTTGTACAATGAGGCTAAATCCCTTGGCTACAGACATTTTACCTGCACTTGACCGTGAACAGCCCCCCCAAGCAACGCATCGTCATTCATCGAGAAAAACGCCGCACCACCTACTTCAGCGAACCCCTCAGTGACCAACTTGGCCTAGACATGATTCAGATTCCTGGGGGAACCTTCCTTATGGGGTCGCCCCAAGATGAGTTAAATAATCGAGAAAATGAACAGCCCCAACATTCTGTCACCGTCCCCACATTCTTTATGGGGCGCTATCCCATTACTCAGGCACAATGGCGCGTGGTAGCTGGTTATCCAGAGGTAGAACGGGAACTGAAGCCAGACCCGTCACGCTTTAAGGGGGAGAACCGTCCCGTTGAAAAGGTCAGTTGGGACGATGCGGTGGAGTTTTGCCAGCGACTCTCACGGCAAAACGGACGCAGCTACCGACTCCCCAGTGAAGCGGAGTGGGAATATGCCTGTCGGGCCGAAACTCAAACCCCGTTTCATTTTGGCGAAACCTTAACCGATGAGTTGGCGAACTATGACGCTACCAAGGTCTATGGTCGTGGTGTTAAGGGTGAGCGCCGAGGTAAAACCACAGAGGTTGGGCAGTTTCCTGCCAATAACTTTGGTTTGCATGATATGCACGGTAATGTTTTGGAATGGTGTCAGGATGACTGGCACGATGACTATCGGGGTGCGCCAGAAGACGGGAGTTCTTGGGTTAATGACACTTCCAAAAATAACCCGAAAGTGCTGCGCGGCGGGTCCTGGGTCATCTACCCCTGGTACTGTCGTTGCGCCTTTCGCCTCGACTATTCGCGCGATTTCTTCGACCTCAACAGGGGTTTTCGGGTCGTGTGTGTGCCTGTGGTCGCGGGGTCTGCCCCCCGGGCGATGGACTTTTCTTAGTCCTTCACCCCTCAGTCCCTTGGCCCTTTGTTGTTTGCCCTCTTTTCCCCTGGCGCAACGCGCCTTTTTTTATTTTTTTCAAACGAACAACATCAGCCCCCCGGTGTCTGACTCTCAGCTACGAACCCCTCCCAGGACCCCTGACGACTTGGGTCGAATACCAGAGACCGGGTTTCTGTCAGAAACTCGGTCTCTCAAGGGGCTGGAACGCTCCCCTGATTCTGCTTCCTAGTCACCCGCCTCGCGGCAAAACTCTCGTACAGCACGAATTACCGTTAAATCCGTCCCCGTCTGACGCAACGCTAACCACTGATTCAGTTGCCTCGCACTCACCGTCGGAAATGCAACACTGCTCACCTGGGCTTCATACCCTCCCCCCAGCCGTCGCAAAATCTCTAACTGTTCCTGACGATACAGCCAAATCTCAGCAACCCCCAACGCCGCATAAATGGGGAGCCGACGCTGGGAACGACTGGCAATATCCACCTCAATCACTAAATCCGGGGCAATGGCCGAGATATCCACAGCGAATCCCTGGCCCTGTTGCGCATTTTGCAGATAAAAACAGCCATCTGGCTCAACGGCACTCTGGGAGCTGGAATCTTCCAAACCTGCCGAACCAAAATCATTAAACTCTAACCCCAATTCCTCCGCCAAAGTGGCAACAACCGCCGCCAAGACTCGACTCAGTAGCTCGTGCAACACACCCGGCATCCGAACCTCCAGTTCTCCCCCAGCATAGGCAATTCGACTGGGGCGATTGTCCCCCAAATCCCGTAAGAGATGTTGATAGGCGGCCCAACTTGGGGCCGCCATCACCATGGCACTATCGGGAACTAACCTGATTTGACGGAGACTCGTGACTCCCAGCATCCTCAGCTTCCCCTCATGACATGAGCTTTCAACAGTCGGGCCACAGTAGGGGCAATCCCTTGTGGTTGCCCTCCCCTCCCCTTGTGGTTGCCCTCCCCTTCCCTTGTGGTCGGCGAGCGATAGCCGAGCCG